>DATBMX010000029.1:0-2272 GCA_036554625.1 Aestuariivirgaceae bacterium | reverse complement strand
AGGACGCCGAGAACGCGCTCCACCGCCGCAAGCGGCGCGCCAAGCGACTCCGCCGCTGAAGCGATATCCCCAACGAGATACCCGGCCTCATCGACCATGCCGATCAGGAAGCCGCCGATCAGGCGGTCGATCGGGTCTTCGACGCTGAGATGCAGTTGTTCGGTGAGATGTTCATAAAGCGTCGTTTCGCGCGTCAGCGCGCTGCCGAAATCGAAATCGTCGGAGAAATCGAGCGACCCGCCCGCCGCCGAACCGAGGTTGGACCAGCCTGAATCGCTCTGGCCCGCGATGGCCCTCTCTCCCGCCGCCGGCATCGCGTCGCCCTCTCCTGCGGCTTCGTCCGGCTGTTCCTGAGCATCCTCTTCCGGTCCCGCTGCGCCGCTCTCCTGAAGCGTCTCCGGTGAGATGGATTGTTCCCCCGGTTCATCGCGTTCCAGCAGCGGATTGCGCTCAAGCTCGGCTTCCACGAACGATTGCAGCTCGAAGTTCGACATCTGCAGAAGCTTGATCGCCTGTTGCAGCTGCGGCGTCATAACCAGTCCCTGGCTTTGGCGCAGCTCGAGTTTCGGGGTCATCGCCATGACGGAAACTTCACCTTCGGCGGCCTAACGCGGGGTTCGAGATTGGAACGTTATAAACTGAACTCCTCGCCGAGATACAGCCGCCGCACATCGGGGTGCTCCACGATCTCCTGCGGACTTCCCTCCATCAGGACCCCGCCTTCATGAATGATGAGCGCCCGGTCGACGAGTTCGAGTGTCTCGCGCACGTTGTGATCCGTAATAAGCACCCCGATTCCCCGAGAGGTGAGCTGTCGCACCAGCTCGCGAATATCGATGATCGCAATTGGATCAATCCCGGCGAAGGGTTCATCGAGGAGCAAAAATTGCGGGTCGGCCGCGAGCGCGCGTGCGATTTCGACACGCCGGCGTTCTCCGCCAGATAGTGCAACAGCAGCCGAATTCCTGAGATGTGCCAGTGAAAACTCATGCAACAGACCACGCAACTTACGTTCGCGTTGCGCCTTGTCACCCTCGATGACTTCCAGCACAGCGCGTATGTTGTCCTCTACCGTGAGCCCTCGAAAAATTGAGGCCTCCTGCGGCAGATACCCGATTCCAAGCCGCGCCCGCTGATACATCGGCAGCCGCGTTATGTCCTCCCCGTCAAGACTGATCGTGCCCACATCGGCCGCAAGCAGCCCCGTGA
The DNA here is from genome assembly GCA_036554625.1 of Aestuariivirgaceae bacterium. Classification (GTDB taxonomy): domain Bacteria; phylum Pseudomonadota; class Alphaproteobacteria; order Rhizobiales; family Aestuariivirgaceae; genus DATBLQ01. Next base: position 1,063 of record DATBMX010000029.1, on the reverse strand, counting down.
TCATATAGAACACGGTCGTTTTGCCTGCGCCGTTGGGTCCAAGCAGTCCCACGGCTTCGCCGCGGCTGACTTGAAGGCTGACCCCGCGCACCACCGGCCGTCGCTTGAAGCTCTTGCCGAGGTTCAGGGCCACAAGACCGCCGGAACTCTGAGACACCGCCTGCTCGCCGCGCTCCGCAGCCACGCTTGCGGGCTCACGTCGCGGGCGCTGCGCCTGTCTCAGCGTCTTGGCGCTTGTGGTGTAGATTTTGTCCAAGCCAAACCGCTCCCGCAATTACCGCGCAATTGAATTAATAATTGATGAAGCCGCCGGCATCAGTTGCTCGTGCTTTTCGGCACGAAGCTTCCCTTGACCCGGCCGCCCGTCATCGAACTGGTCTTCGCTTTCAGATCGGCCTTGAGCCTTGCGCCGCGGATGACGGTGCTGCCTTCTTTGACGACCACGTTGCCGGTCACCGTCAGAAGGTCTCCGGCCACATCCAGTATGGCATGCTCGCCGGTTATCACTTGCCGGGCCGTCTTGATTTCAACGTTGCCCTTGGCGTCGATCAGCGACACGTCGTTTCGTTTCGATCCGTCCGGCTGTGCAACGTCCCTGTAGGTGACCGTCATGCGGTCGCTGCTCAATATCGTGCCCGTTCTTTGCGCGCTTACGTTTCCGGTGAAGATCGCTTTTTTCTCCGCCTCCAGAACTTCCATGCTGTCGGCTTCGATATTGACGTTTTGAGCGCTTGTCGCCGAATCCTGGATGGCCGCCGCGTCTATCGTCTGCGCCTGCGAATTTCCATGCCCGGCGATCAGGAAGGCTGCGCACAAAGCCCCCAGAAGCACCCCCTCGCGATTAACCGGTTTTGTCATTGCAGTGATCCTTTGCGGCCGTTGCCCCCAAACGTTGCCTTGACCCTATTGAAGAACAGAATTCGTGCTCCGTCATCAACGATCTCCATGCCGTTCGACCTGATGACGCCGTTGGCATAGACGACCTCGACCGGCGTCTCGCTCCGCAGCCAATGTTTCTCGATATTAACCTGCGCTTTGTCCATCTTAGCCACGAATCCGTCCG
>DATBMX010000477.1:0-1739 GCA_036554625.1 Aestuariivirgaceae bacterium | reverse complement strand
AGGACGGGAATGTTGTGCCAGCCATGGATCTGCGCGCCGCAGGACGGACATGCAGAGCGCGGTACCACGAGGTTGAAGGCGGGCGTTGCCGCGGGCGGGCTCAGCGACGCGAGGCTCGCGCCCTCCTGTTCGCCGGCGGCGTGCTGTTCCTCGGCTCCCAGTTCCGCGCATTGCCGGCGCCACTCGCGCTCCATCATGGTCGGCACCCGGTAGATCACCACGTTGAGAAAGCTGCCGATACACAGCCCGAAGAGGAACGCGACGACGACCTGCAGCGCCGGTGACGCCTGCAGCAGCTCGACTATCGGCATGCGGACGGTTCCATGCGGGCGGCGACGAGGATACGCGCTCTGCGCCCAGAAACGCGAACGCCGCGCAGGGGCGCGGCGTTCGCTTTGGCACGGTGCCCGGGGGCGATCAGATGACGGCGCCCAGCTTGAAGATAGGCAGGTACATCGCGATGACGAGGCCGCCGACCAGCACGCCGAGGATGGCCATGATGAGCGGCTCGAGCAAGCTGCTCATGGCATCGACCGCGTTGTCGACGTCCTGCTCGTAGAAGGTCGCGACCTTGCCGGACATCTCGTCGAGTGAGCCCGACTCTTCGCCCACCGCGATCATCTGCACGACCATGTTGGGGAAGAGACCGGTGTTCTCCATGGCTCGCTGCAGGCGCTGACCGGTGGCAACTTCGTCCTTCATGCGCATCACGGCCTTCTCGTATACGGAATTGCCGGTCGCGCCGGCCACAGAGTCGAGCGCTTCGACCAGCGGGACGCCCGCACTGAACATGGTGGACAAAGTGCGAGCGTAACGCGCGATCGCAGCCTTGGTGAGAATCGGACCGATGATGGGCATCTTGAGCGACATCCGATCGATGAATTCGCGCATGGCGCGTGAGCGCTTGTGAAAATGGATCAATGCGTAGATGCCGCCACCTATGATGATCGCCAGCCACCAGCCCTGATCCTGCACGAAGCGCGACAGGTTGATGACCATCTGCGTGAAGGCCGGCAAATCGGCGCCGAATCCCTTGAACAGCGACTCGAACTGCGGGATCACGAAAATGAGCAGGATGGCCGTGACGATGATCGCAACTGCGAGCACCGCCGTCGGGTAGAAGAGCGCCTTCTTGATCTTCTTCTTGAGCGCCTCGGTCTTTTCCTTGTAGGTCGCGATCTTGTCGAGCAGGCTCTCGAGCGCGCCCGCCTGTTCGCCCGCTTCGACCAGGTTCACGTACAGATCGTCGAAGTAAAGGGGGTGCTTGGCCAGTGCCTCGTGCAGCGACGTGCCGCCTTCGATGTCGGCCTTGATGCTGAGCACGAGTTTCTGCATCGCCGGCTTGTCGTGGCCGTTGCCGATGATCTCGAAGCTCTGCACCAACGGAATGCCCGCGGTGAGCATCGTGGCGAGCTGGCGGCTGAAGATCGCGATGTCTTCCGGCCTGACCTTGCCGCCGCCCTTGAAGAGCGTGCTCTGCTTGCTGATCCTGACCGGCACGACACCCTGCCGACGCAGGTCGGCACGCAGGGCCTGCTCACTGGCGGCAAGACTGCGGCCCTTGAGCTTGTTGCCCTTCTTGTCGGTGCCCACCCAGTTGAACTGGATGTCCTTCCTGATTGCTGTCGCACTCTGGGCCATCGATCGCTACCTTTGTGCCCCACCCCTCATCGAGTCGTCGTCATCCCCGTCAATCCACCGTGACACTGTTGATTTCATCGATGCTCGTCATGCCGTCC
>DATBMX010000409.1:0-22590 GCA_036554625.1 Aestuariivirgaceae bacterium | reverse complement strand
CGGAAATGTCCTGGCAGAGAGGGTTGTGGCGCGGCATATGGCGATGCATCCATAGGTCATGACATCGGCAGGACAAGAGGCATCGCGAGGTCTGTCAGCATTGCACCTGCTGATGCTCGGCGTCATCATCTCGGGGATCGGACCCATATTCGTGCGCGAGAGCCCGGTCGGTCCTGCCGCCACCGCATTCTGGCGCCTTGCCATCCCCTTGCCTTTTGCTCTCTGGTACGCACGTCAATTCTGGCAGATGGGCCTGCGCAATGTGAGCGCGGCCCTGCTCAGCGGGTTCCTGCTCGCCGCCGATCTCGTTCTGTGGAACGGCGCGATCCTCAAGACCTCGGTCATGGAGGCCACGGTGCTCGTGATGCTCTTTCCCATGGTCGTCGCGGCCGGCGAGATCGGCTTTTTCGGCCGGCGGCTGCGTTCGAAGCTTCTCGTGGGGGGCGGCATCGCTTTTGCCGGCACATGTCTGATTGCGTTCGGCTCCGCGCGGGGCGCATCGAGCCTCACGGGCGACCTCATGGCCCTGGCGGCGGCGGGATTCTATGGCGTGTCGCTGCTCATCTCGGGACAGCTGTGCCGACGCAATGATCCGCGCGCCGTCACCTTCTGGGTGATGTTCGGGGCCGCATGCGGCGCTCTTCCGGCGGCGCTTGCCGAGACCGTGACCGTGCCGGAGACGACCCATGGCATTGCCTATCTTGCCGCCTATGGCGTGCTGACCTACGTCGGCTATTCGCTCTACAACAGCGCGCTGGCGAAGCTTCCGACAACGCTCGTGGCCATTTCGGGCTATGGGCAGCCGGTGATCGCCACGGCGCTCGCTGCCCTGGTGCTGGCGGAGTTTCCAAGCCTCGTCAGCCTTGCGGGAGGCGCTGTGGTCTTAGCGGGGCTGCTCCTCGCCACAGTCGGCGAGAACCATGAAAAGACGACGGTGCCTCAACCGGAACCGTAAGGCTGGCCATCGATAGGCGCTTGTCGAGGCGAGGTGCTTCTGTATGATCGCCGGTCGAGACACAGGCGGAGAGGAAATTGGCAAGAGTTGATGTTCGGTCCGTGATCAAGCGCTTCGGCAGCGTGCAGGTGCTGCACGGGGTGGATGTGACCATCGAGGACAAGTCTTTCGTTGTGCTGCTCGGACCATCCGGATGCGGCAAGTCGACCCTGCTGCGGATGGTCGCGGGCCTCGAGCAGATTACCGAAGGCGAGATCCTCATCGGCGGCCGTGTGGTCAATGACGTGCCGCCGAAGAACCGCGATGTGGCCATGGTTTTCCAGAATTACGCGCTCTACCCGCATATGAAAGTCTATGAGAACATGGCATTCAGCCTGACGCTGGCAAGAGTCGATGCCGCGACGATCAGGGAGAAGGTGCATCGGGCGGCGGAAATTCTCAATCTGACGGAGTATCTCAACCGCTATCCGCGCCAGCTCTCGGGCGGGCAGAGGCAGCGCGTGGCCATGGGCCGGGCAATCGTGCGCAATCCACAGGTGTTCCTCTTCGACGAGCCGCTTTCGAATCTGGACGCCCAGCTCAGAGTGCAGATGCGAACGGAGATCAAGGCCCTGCACCAACGGCTGGGATCGACTTCAATCTATGTGACGCATGACCAGATCGAGGCGATGACGATGGCCGACAAGATCGTCGTCATGCGCGAGGGGCGAATAGAACAGGAAGGCGCTCCGCTCGAGGTTTATGATCGACCGCGTAACCTGTTCGTCGCGGCCTTCATCGGCTCTCCCGCCATGAACCTCATCCCCGGACGGCTCAAGGGCCAGCAGGGCACGCTGCGCGTCGAAACGAACGACGGCATCGAGCTGCCGCTGCCGCCCCATGCCACCGGCCAGGAGGGCCAGCCCGTGCATTACGGCGTGCGACCCGACCATCTCATGGTGGCGAACGGCAAGGGCGTGGAAGCAACCGTCGAGGTCGTGGAGCCCACGGGCGCAGACACGCTGGTGTTCGCGCGCATCGGCAATCAGAAGATCTGCGGCGCCTTCAGCGAACGCTATGGCTTCCGGCCGGGGGAACGCATCGCCCTCGCGCCGCGTCTGGACTGTGTCCATCTGTTCGATGCTCAATCGGGCAGCAATTTGATGCTCGAACATGGTCAAGGACGCGGGTAAGTGCGTTCTCAAGGGAGGATTGGATGAGAAAAATTACAAGGCGCGAGTCCCTCAAGCTTGGTGCGAGCGCTCTTGCTGGCGCAACGGTGGGCCTCAATCTCGACCTGCCCGCACGCGGCCAGGAGCCCACTATCGATCTGAAGCCTGAGCAGGGCGCCACGTTGCGCGTGCTGCGGCCGGCCAAATTCGTGGCGGGCGACGAGAAGCTATGGCTCGAGAACACAGAAAAATACGCACAGCAGACCGGCGTTCAGGTGAAAGTGGAAAGCCAGGGCTGGGAGGATCTGCGCCCCAAGGCGGCGGTTGCCGCCAATGTCGGCAAGGGGCCGGACGTCGTGTATGGCTGGTATGACGATGCGCATCAATATCCCGAGAAGCTCGTCGATCTCACCGACCTTGGCGAATATCTCGATAAGAAATACGGTGGCTGGTACGACGTGTGCCGCAAGTTCGGCATGCGGGACGGCAAGTGGATCGCAATTCCTCTGGGCGCAGCAGGTGCGAGGATCGTTTACCGGATCTCGGCCCTGAAGGAGGCTGGCTTCGACGAGTGGCCAAGCGACCTCGGGGGAATGCTGAAGGCGTCCCAGGCGCTCGCCGCAAAGGGCAAGCCCGGCGGGCTGGCGCTCGGCAATGCCGTGGGCGACGGGAACACCTGGTGCCATTGGCTCGTGTGGGCGCATGGCGGCAGAATGGTGGATGAGAACGACCAGGTCGTCATCAACAGCCCGGAAACCGTCGCGGCGCTTAATTATGCGCGCGAGCTCTATCAGAGCTTCGTGCCCGGCACGCTGTCGTGGCTTGATCCTTCCAACAACAAGGCGTTTCTCGACGGTCAGGTCTCATGGACGATCAACGGCATCTCCGTCTATTACGCGGCGAAGAACTCGGAAGACGAGAAGATCAAGGCGCTGGTCGACGATATCGGCCATGCGATCCTGCCCGTGGGGCCGGTCGGGCGGCCAACCGAGCTTCATCTCACGGTTCCAGCAATGGTGTTTGCCTATACGCAGTTTCCGAATGCCGCCAAGGACTATATCCGCTTCATGCTGGAGCGGGAGCAGTATGTGCCCTGGCAGGAAGCATCGCTCGGCTATTTCAGCCAGCCCCTGAAGGAATATGAGAAGAGTCCGATCTGGACCGCCGATCCCAAGCACACACCCTATCGCGATCTCATGACCAATATGCTGTGGCCGGGCTATGCGGGGTCGCTCGGCTACGCGTCAGCCGGCGTCATGGCCGATTTCGTCATGGTGAACATGGTGGCGCAGGCTGCTTCCGGCGACAAGAGTCCGGAAGAGGCGGCGGCGGAAGCGCAAAAGCGCGCCGAACGTTATTACAAGGTCTGACGACGACCCATCCGGCCCGTTGCATCGCGGGCCGGATGGCTCCCAACATCCGCGGAGCGATCATCCATGACCGCCCGGACGGTTTCGCAGCCCCACGTTTTCGACACAATGGCGCGGGTGCTCGACAATCGCACCGTATTGTCGGTGATTTTCATGCTGCCGGCAGCCTCCATTCTGCTCCTATTCCTCACCTATCCTTTGGGTCTCGGGCTGTGGATGGGCTTCACCGATATCCGCATCGGCCGCCCCGGCGTTTTCATCGGGATCGACAATTACCTGTCGCTTTTCGACGACGAGGTCTTCTGGCTGTCGGTATTCAACACGCTCGTCTACACGATCTTCGCCACGATCGCGAAATTCGGGCTTGGCCTATGGCTGGCTCTTCTCCTCAACAAGTCGCTGCCGTTCAAGGCGCTCATCCGCGCATTCGTGCTTTTGCCCTATATCGTACCGACGGTTCTCTCGGCCATTGCCTTCTGGTGGATCTACGACCCGCAATTCTCGATCATCTCCTGGGTTCTGCACCGGCTCGGACTCATCGACAGCTTCATCGATTTCCTCGGCGTGCCGTGGAACGCGCGCTGGTCGGTGATCGCCGCCAATGTCTGGCGCGGAATTCCCTTCGTCGCCATCTGCCTGCTCGCCGGCTTGCAGACCATATCGCCTTCGCTCTACGAAGCGGCGGCCCTCGATGGAGCGAATGCATGGCAGCGCTTTCGCCATGTCACTCTGCCGATGCTCATGCCGATCATGGCGATCGTGCTTACATTCTCGGTGCTCTACACCTTCACTGATTTTCAGCTGATCTACGCGATCACGCGCGGCGGACCCCTGAACGCCACCCATCTCATGGCGACGCTCGCCTTTCAGAGGGCAATTCCCGGCGGCGATCTGGGGCAGGGCGCGGCTATCGCGACGGCGATGATACCGTTTCTGATCGCCGCAACCCTCTTCAGTTACTACGGCCTGCAGCGGCGGAAGTGGCAGCAGGGAGGCACCGATGACTGAGGCAGTGAATCGAGGCGAATTGTCCGACGATACGGTGGGCATGAGCTATCTCGAGAACGTCCCGCGCCGGGTGGTGACGCTCTACGTGCCGCTTTCTCTCTTCATGATCGTGCTGCTGTTTCCCTTCTATTGGATGGGCGTCACCACTTTCAAACCCAATGACGAGCTCTATAATTATTCCGATCACAATCCGTTCTGGATCAGCAGTCCGACGCTCGCCAATATCAACAAGCTGCTGTTCGATACGGACTATCCGCAGTGGCTCCTCAACACCATGCTCGTGGCAGTGTTCGCCACCTTCCTCTCCGTTTTCGCCAGCGTTCTCGCTGCCTATGCAATCACGCGGCTTCGCTTCAAAGGCGCCCAGACGATCGGGCTTCTCATCTTTCTTGCCTATCTCGTACCGCCGAGCATTCTCTTCATACCGCTGTCGATCATGGTCTACGGGCTTGGCATCTACGATACGAACTGGGCGCTGATTCTAACCTATCCGACGTTCCTCATCCCATTCAGCACCTGGCTTCTCATGGGCTACTTCAAGAGCATTCCCTATGAGCTCGAGGAATGCGCGCTGATCGACGGTGCAACGCGCATCCAGATCCTGCGCAGGATCACGCTGCCTCTTGCCATTCCTGGACTCATATCGGCCGGAATATTCGCCTTCACCCTGTCGTGGAACGAATTCATCTATGCGCTCGCCTTCATTTCATCGACCGAGCAGAAGACGGTTCCCGTGGGTGTTCTCACCCAACTAGTCGAAGGCGATGTGTATCACTGGGGCTCACTGATGGCAGGCGCCCTGCTCGGTTCGTTGCCCGTCGCGATCTTCTATTCTTTCTTCGTCGAGCATTACGTCGCTTCGCTCACAGGCGCGGTCAAGGAATAGGGCCTATCGCGTCTCCCCGCTGGCCGGTCATCCGCATATTTTCGTTCCAGAAGAACCGGTGAGGGGGAATCACCAAAACAACATTCCATGTTGCAAGCAACTTTCTTCTGCAAGTAGAGTGCTTGACGATTCGACATCTATAGATTGCAGAGGCCAAAATGCGATCCAAAGTCCTGCGGCGGGCTTTTTCCTTTTGTACATGGGTCTTACTGAAACTGGTTGTGGCGGTGGGCTATGCGGCCGGCTTCAACGCAATCTTGGCAGGCTTTTTGACAGCGGCCGCCTTCACCTGCTTGGCGGGCGCAAGTTTCGCATCCTGGCTCGTGTGCTTGCAGGCGGAAATGCCGGCCCCCATCGCGAGGAGGGACACGGCAAGGATCATGCGACCGCAAGCGCGCCGATATATAAGTGTATGGCTTATCATGATTGTTCTCATCGCGCGGCCGCGGCCCAGCGCTCGCTCAAGTTAAGTCTTTCACGCCACGCAACCGACGAGCGAGTATCGCCAAATACGGTTAATTAAGTGCTACAGGTCACTGACCCGCAGGCTCGATCCTCACGCCTTCCAGCGCCTGGCCACCCGCGGTGCCGTCAAGCGCAAGACGCTCAACCTTCATCAAGTCGCCATTGAGAGCACTCGCCTCGATCAAGAAGCGGCGCTCGCCGCGCTCAGCCTCGAAGCTGTAAACGCTGCCCAAACAGGATGTGGGGCGCACGTTGTCGAAAGCAAAGGTGGCGACGATCGAGCGAATCCATTCGCAGCGGTCAGGGGGCGGCCGAGTGACAAATTCCTGAGGAGCGGACGGCTCGGAAATGGGCGCGTCTTCCTCCAACGGAAAGGTGGCCAAGATACGGTAGCCTGGTTCCTCCACAATCGTACCAGCCGCTGATGCCGTGGCGCGCTCTTTCTTTCTTGTGAGCTGCTTCGCGGGCGTTTTCTCCAGTGTTCGGTGAAGATTGAAGTTCGTGGTCTTTGACCAGGCGATCTTGTCGCGCGCCTCGGCCGACTCGGCCGCAAGCAAGGCCGCCGCAAGAAACGCGAGAATGGACCACCGGCAGTTCATAGACCCCTGTACGCAAACGTCATGCCACCTCTCAGAACGCGAGGCGAAGTGCGAAGTTCCCCTGCAATCAAAGAGGGTTAACCGGAGGCATTGGTCATGGGGGTTAGCGACGCCTTGAAAGGCGCGCTCGAGGATCGTAAGCGAGGTGGGATGATCGAGCACTCAAAACCGGCGGGCAGGCGAGCCGATGCGTGAAGGAAGAACAGGCCCCGGCGCCCTGATCGCAATCACGGGCGCCACCGGCTTCATCGGCCAGCATCTCCTTCGCGAACTGCCGAAGCGGGGTTATCGCTGCCGGGTCCTGCTGCGACGCCCTGTCGAACTGGATCTCGATTGCGCCAGCGCGGTGATCGGCGACCTCACGCGGCCCCAAAATCTCTCCACGGCCCTCGCCGATGTCGACGCCGTCGTGCATTCGGCCGGGGTGCCCGATGGGGCGTCGGGCCTGCCGGATGCCGACCATCGGCAGCTCACCGTCGAGGCGACGCGCAACCTGGCGCGCGCTGCGCTGCGCGCGGGCGCCAAGCGCTTCATCTATCTCTCATCCATCCGCGCGCAAAACGGCCCGCGGGCAGAAGGCGTGGTCACGGAGGAGCACGCGCCGGCGCCCGCAGACGCCTATGGGCGCGCCAAGCTAGAAGCGGAGCGGGCCATAGCCGAGCTCGACATGGATTGGGTCGCCTTGCGTCCAGCGCTCGTCTATGGGCGGGGCGCCAAGGGAAATATCGCAGCGCTCGCCGATCTGGCGCGCTCGCCCTATCCATTGCCCTTTGGCGGACTCAAGGCGCGCCGCTCGCTGCTCGCCGTCGCAAACCTTGTCGATGCCGTGGATGCGGCTCTTTCCGCTCCGGGACCCTTGCGCCGGCCGTTCGTCGTGGCCGATGAGGACCCCGTGTCGGTGGCGGGGATCATCAGCGCCATGCGCCGGGGGCTCGGCCGCGGGCCAGGCCTCATCAGCATTCCTGTGCCAATCCTCAAACTCGCGCTTGATCTGGCGGGGCGCGGCGAGTGGTACGAAAGGCTCGCCTATCCTCTCATCGTCAATGCCGATGCGTTGCGGGCGATCGGCTGGCGACCGAGCGTGACTGCGCAGCAGGCGCTGCAAGACTTCATGCAAGGGTGAGGAAACCTATCGCCTCGCTGCGGAACCTGCGTTGAAGATCAGACGTTTACAGGTTTCACAGGGGTTTGAGCGCATGGCAGCAACACTGGATCTGGTTGAAATCGAGCAGAAAGCCATCGACGATCTGGGTCTACGCCGCATCGATACGAGCGAACTCACGATCGAGCGTGTGGCTGCCAATCGGGGATTTCAATACCTGCGAGATGGCAAGCCCGCGGTCGGCCGGCGCGAGTTGAAACGCATCGCCGAACTCGTGATTCCACCCGCATGGTCGGAGGTGCGCATCGCCGGCGACAGAGATTCCCATCTGCAGGTGGTCGGGCGCGACGAAGCGGGGCGGCTGCAGTATATCTACCACAGTTCCTGGGACGATGTGCGGGCTGTGGCCAAGGCCTTTCGCCTGCAGCAAATGGGACTGGCACTGCCGAGTCTCCGTCCGGCGGTCGAGGAGCATCTGAAGACGGACAGCGCCAGTTTACCCCTGGCGGCGGCTGCCCGTCTTGTCGATCTTCTGCATTTGCGCGCAGGACATGAGACATATGCCGGCGATGAAGGGGGGAGGGGCGTTGCGACGCTGCTCAAACGACATGTGCAGATCGACGGCGCAAGCTTCCGCCTGAAATTTCGCGGCAAGGGCGGAAAGCGCATCGAGAAAACGCACACCGATCCGGCGCTGGCGAAAGTGCTCGCCGAGCTTGGCCGCATCCGGGGACCTCGCCTGTTCAAGCTCCAGACGAAGGACGGCTACCGACCCATGACCGCCGCCGATTTGAACGCCTATCTGATGGAGTTCTCAGGCAAACCGATCACAGCGAAGGATTTTCGAACGCTCTTCGCCTCGGCCGCAGCGCTCGACCGCCTGTCTGCGCTGGAAATCATCGACTCGGCCGCCAAGCGGCGACGAGCGATCGCCGAGATTGCGAGAGAGATCGGCTTTGAGCTCGCCAACACGCCCGCAATTGCGCGCAAGAGCTACATTCATCCCCTCATCATCAGAAAGTTTGAAACTTCCGAGCTCGCAGGCTTCAGCAATGGGCGCGCGCGCGGGGGGCTGACGCAGGCAGAGTCCAGACTCATGCGGTTCTTCGAAACCCATGCCATGGATGCGACTCAAGGCTGAGCGCTTCGCGGCGAGCGAGCTGTTCGTCCGTGAACTGCGGATCGCTTTTGGCCAACTCCGACGGTTTTCGCAAAAGCGTGTCCAATCAGCCACATGAGCCGATATTTTCCGCTGCGGGGCCGAGCAGCGCCGAACGCAATTGCGTCAGGGGACGCATCCCTATACGATCAGCCGCCGTGAGTACACATCGGTGCATGATTGTCGGCCTGAAGTACGTGGGTGCGTCGGATGGAGTACCCCGGCGTATCAGCGTTGGCGACAGCGTGGCTCTGCGGCTGGAAGACGATCTCGTCAGCGCCTATCACAATGGCCAAAAGGTCGGCCATCTTTCTCCTAACAAGCTGCGCTTGTGGAATTCGCTCAGGCCCTCGGCGCGGCGGCGCGCCAAGGTCGTGGGCGAGATTCTCGACGAGGAAGGCAGTATCGCCGCGCTGGACGTGGAAATCGCCGTTCCGACTGGACCGGCGAAGCGACCGGCGAAGACAGCTCCGCCGGCTGTGCCGGAAGCTTCGGCAAGAGCACGATTCGTACGCGCCGGAATTGGCTTCGCCGTGCTGTTGTTCACCGTCATGACACATCCCGACAGCACCGGGCCCGACCAGGGCGCAAAGGTGGCGAGCGCTTTCGTTCCGAGCGCGGGAGCAGCGGGTGAGAAGGCGGAAATGGTGGAGCCGCCGGAGGCCATCAAGGCGCTGGCTGCCGAGGTGCAAGGCATCAGCGAGTCAACGGAGGGTGAGATCCGCCGCAAGGTGCAGCTTGCCGTGGCGCACCGAGCAATGGAGAAAAACCGGCGGCAGGCGGCCGTGCTCGAACAATTCCGACAGGCTGAGGTGGAGAGAGCCAAGGCGCTCGAGGCGCAGCTGAAGGAGGCACAAGCGGCCGCTGCAGAGCAGCAGAAGCAGGTAGCCGCTCTCCAGCAGCAAGCGCGAGAGGCGTCGGCCAAGCTCGAAGCCGAGAACCGCAAGCTGGAAGGCGACATCGAAACTCTGAAGCGGAATCTCGAGGAGAAGCGGCTTGCCGAGGAGTCAGCGCGACAAGCGGAGCGGGAAGTCGCTCTCAGGGAATTGAACGCGCTTGAACTCCTTCAGCATCGCAACCGCATGGCTGCCTGGACGCTGACGAGTCGCGTGGCGCAGATCAAGACGGCGCTTAAGGAAAAAATCGAGGAGGAGCGCAGCGCCAAGGAAGAGGAGCGCGCGACAGTCGAGGCGCTCAGGAACAAAATTGCTCAGCGCGTCGCCAGAGACGAGGAAAGAACGCCTCGCGAGACGGTCGAAAAGCCTGCGAAAAGGGCAGCTCAATCGGTCATCGTTCAGCCGCGAAAGAAGGCGAATTTCAGCCGTTATTCGCTCGAAGCCGAGGAACTCGATCTCGGCCCAACGCGGTGAGGCGTGATGCGCTGGCCTGACGCGCGCTAATGGCAGAAAGAGCGAAGTAAGCAGCTTACCAACTGTTAACTGGAACAATATCCTCCGAAGTCCTTTATGACTTCTGTCAGCGCCCATAACCCCTCTGGGCCTGACAACAGCCCCTCAAAGCTGTTGAGCCCGGCCGAGCCTCCCCGCACCGGCCGGGCTCGCTTATTCTCAGATGAATTTTTGCTGAACGCCGCATTCAACTTCCGTTGCGGCAAAATGTGAGATGTGCGCGAGATCCAAAAATGGAGAGAGCGCCCATGCAGAGAATCTTCATCCCAGCCACATTGTCGCTGATGCTTGCCGCGATACCGGCAAGTGCGGGATCGACCGCAACGCTGATCGAAGGACTAGGTGACCATCATCACCCGATCGCCACTTCAAGCGTCGAAGCGCAGAAATTCTTCGATCAGGGGCTGATCCTTACTTTCGGTTTCAATCATGCGGAAGCCATAGAGGCCTTCGAAAAGGCTCATGAGCTCGATCCCAAATCACCCATGCCCCTGTGGGGCAAGGCGCTGGCGCTCGGGCCGAACTATAATATCGACATCGATCCCGCGCGAGAGAAGCTCGCCCATGAAACGATCGAGGCAGCGCGCAAGCTCGCCGTGGACGCGCCCGAGATCGAGCGCGCCTATGTGGAAGCGATGGCCGTGCGTTACACCGATGGGGAATCACCTGATCTCAAACAGCTTGCCCAAGACTATGCCAAGGCCATGGGCGAATTGTCGCGGCGCTTTCCCGACGATCTCGACGCGGCGACGCTTCGTGCCGAAAGCCTGATGAATTTGCGGCCGTGGCAGTTGTGGAGCCTCGACCATGAGCCGGCGGAAGGAACCCTCGAGATCGTCAAGATCCTCGAATCGGTGCTGGCGCGCGATCCGCATCATCCCGGCGCCAATCACCTTTACATCCACGCCGTGGAGGCTTCGGCGCATCCCGAATGGGCGCTGCCTTCGGCTAACAGGCTTGCCGACATAACGCCTGCCGCCGGCCACCTCGTTCATATGCCATCGCACATCTATATGCTGGTTGGCGACTATGATGCCGCGGCAAGGCTCAACAAGATCGCGGCCCATACCGACCATCAGTATATCGAGAAGGAGCAGGTGAAGGGCGTCTATCCGATGCTCTACTTCCACCACAATGTGCATTTCAATGCGGCCGCCAACATCATGCTTGGGCGGCACGGCGAGGCAAAGGCGGCCGCAGATCAGCTGTCCGACAGCGTGGCGAGGCGCGCCGGCGACATTGCCGAGATGAGGGTGTTCATTACCGAGTACTTTGGTCCCTACCCGCTGTTCGTCGCCTTGCGATTTGAAGACTGGCAAACGGTGCTGAATACGGCCGAGCCCGCCGCCGATCTGCCGATCTCGAACGGGTTCTGGCACTATGCGCGCGGAGTGGCGTTCACCGACATGGGCGAAAAGGAGAAGACAAAGGCCGAGAGAGAAGAACTCGCCAAGGTGCGCCAGACGATGACGGACAGCAATATGTACGGCCTGAACCCCGGTGCGCTGGTCCTCGACATTGCGCTGGCCGTTCTCGACGGCCGCGTGGCTGCAGCAGAAGGCGACCGCAAGGCTGCCATCCGGCATTTCGAAGCGGCGGTGGCACTACAGGATACCGTCGCTTACAATGAGCCAGCAGACTGGTATTATCCCGTGCGCGAGAGCCTTGGCGCCATGCTGCTCCTCGACGGTCAGGCTGCGAAGGCCGAAGAAGTCTTCCGCGCCGATCTCATGAAGACGCGGCGCAATGCGCGCTCGCTCTTTGGGCTTTGGCATGCGTTGCTTGCGCAAGGGAAGAAGACCGATGGCGAGCTCGTGAAGCGCATGTTCGAGAAGGAGTGGCGTGACGGCGAATTCAAGCTGGCGCTCGAAGCGCTCTAAGAGCAAGAGTGGGCGGGGAACTTCGCGCCGTACCGCGAATTTTCCCCGCATGGATAACCCTGTTGCAATGGCACGGCATGGAGCGGCGGGAATGGGTACACCGTCCCCACCGCCTTTCATTCGCGTGGCAGGACCCGGCGCCATGCGCGACCCGCCTGAAGAGTGGGATTGCGTTGACCAGGCCTCCGACGAAAGCTTTCCGGCAAGCGATCCTCCCGCCTACATGTCTCGGGCAAAGGCTCAGCGCAGGCGGTAGTGCGAGAGATCTTAAGGACCGGTTGGCTTTCTGCCAAAATGGAGCTGTGATCAGGGCTGATTCCCGCTTGCATCGCTCTTTTTAACATCACGGGAACCGAAAGCCGCCAATTCCGTTGGGCCATCGTGAACTGCCGCTTGGCCGTGCGAGACCCTCACTTCGGAATAGGAGCCAAAGAAATGACAATGCGGGTCATTGATGTAGCGCCGAATGAAGTACTGCTGGCAAGTCTTGCAGACCGGCTCGAGAAGGCGTCCTCAGGCAGCGAGCCGATCAGCGAGAGGGACGTTCAATCGCTTCTCGAACTCGATCCGGACTTTGCGGAAGCCGCCCGTGCGATGCTCCGCGAGTTCATCGAAGGGACAAATCATTGAGGCAGGAGGCGGAGTAGCTGCTTTTCGTACGGGAGAGCTCTCCTCCACGGGATGCTCAAGGATTGGATGGAGCCCTACGCCATAATCCAGCAATATCGCCCTGCAGTGCATTGCCGGCCCGGCGAGGCTCAGAATGCGACCTCCGCCCCGGCGTGAAGGTCAGGTTCGGATTGCTCTGATCCCCAAACTTCGCCGGTCGAGGCTTCATTTCTCCTGCATGACGGAAAGTATGTGATCGGCAGGATCCTTGAACCAGGCGATGGCCTTGGGTCCCATCTCGCCGCGGAAGATCCCTTTTGCATCCGTCTTGATGTCAGGCAGATCGTAGTGCTCCATGCGCACACCGCGGTTCCCGAGTTCGGACACGGCTTGCTCGATATCATCGACGATGAAATTCAGTATCGTGTGCTCCGGCGCGTGATAGTCATCCGAGAGATAGATGAAAACATTGGCGCCGCCGGCGAGATGCAGCTCAAGCCCCTCGTCAATTTCCTTTACCTCGAGCCCGAGCGTATCGCCGTAGAAGCGCTTGGCTTTACGCATATCGTCAACGGAGAAGCTGCTAAAGGCGGGCGTGTGTGCAAACATGGTTCTGTCTCCAGTTGTAAGCGTTCATGTTGAAGCTGGACCTAACTTCGTCAGGGTGACGGGCGAAGCCGGCAGCGGGCTTCCGCTCATGAGTCCTGTCCAGTCTTCATGACAACAGCTTCAAGGATCGGAAGTTGCCCCTTCACGATCTTCTTTCGCGCCGTGGCAAGGTCAAACCACGCGCCGCGATCAATCTCAGGGAAAAGCTGCCGCTTACCGGATTTCGGCGGCCACTCCAGCTCGAAGACATTGCTCTTGATATCAGCGGCATCGAAATCGGCCTCCACCGCCCAGGCCGATATGATTTTTCCGCTGGCCTGCCTGAACGTGCCGAGGTCGAGAAAGCTGCCATCGACCCTGATCCCCGTCTCCTCCTCGAACTCCCGCCTGGCGGCCGCCAGGGACTCCTCCCCCTCGTCGCGAAGTCCCTTGGGAATCGTCCAGGCGCCGTCATCCTTTCTCGCCCAAAACGGGCCACCCATGTGACCGAGAAAGACTTGCACGCCAGACGTCTTGCGGCGAAAAACGAGAATTCCAGCGCTACGTTCTGGCATGCTTCAGTCTCTCCCGCCCAGGCGCTGGATGAGGGCCTGTGCGGCGAGCGGACAGCGTATCTTCGCGCCCGCGATCATATAGATGAACACGGCGCGGTTCTCCTTTGGCGCTGACTTTTTGGAGATGCGCGGGAGATCCTCCGGAGCTAGTCCCTTCTGCCAGCTCCTGGCGTTCTTGGTCCAATGGTCGAGCTCAGCACTGGAATAGCCCAGTTCATTCTTTTCCTGTGATCGCTGGAGTCTGGCATAGACGAAATCGGACGTCACATCGGCAATGGCCGGATAGTCGTCGGAATCGGCAAAAACCGCGGCTGCTTCGTGCTGGCGCAGCAGGTCGACGAACTGCGCGTCAAGGAAGCTATCATGGCGGACCTCGACGGCATGTCGCAAGGGCCGGCCGTTCGCCTGGCGCGGCAGAAGCTTCAGGAAGGCGGCAATCTCTTCGGCATTGAATTTTCGAAACGGGGCGAACTGCCACAGGACAGGCCCCAACTTGTCGCCCAGTTCCAGAACCCCGCTCTTGAAGAACCACTGAATGGGCTCGCCGGCGTCCGCGAGCTTCCGGCTATTCACGACTGCGCGGTGACCCTTGACAGAGAAGACAAAATCATCCGGCGTCTCGTCGCGCCATTTCCTGAAGCTTGCCGCCGACTGCGTGCGATAGAAGGTCCCGTTGATCTCGATTGTGGTCAGATGACGGCTGGCGAATTTCAGCTCATCGGCATGTTTGAGGTCCTTGGGATAGAAGGTTCCCCGCCACGGCTCATAGGTCCAGCCGCCAACGCCAACCCGGATCATGTTCTGTCCTTCCCTCTCATGGTTCCACCGGTCAGGGCAGAAGGGCCTCTGCTTGCGCCCATATTCTCCGAATGAACTCTGCCGCCGGCTCGGCGCGCGCAAGATTTGCGCTCTGGCCGGCCCATAATTGCATGCGATCCCAATCCCCGGCGCGGGCGGCGGCCTCGCGCATGGGAGCGGTCAGCCCGCGCTGGATGGGAAAGGGAGCGGGATGGGGCGCGTCCGAAAAGCGAGCAGCACGCGCATAGGCATTGTCGACGGCCCTGCCGAGCCGCCCGGTGAAGGCCCGCGTCGCAATCGTCTGCTCGGGATCGAGATCAATGAGTGCATTTGCCCAGGCCGGAGATGTCTTGGCTTCAGGACAGCGCAGCAGGGCCGTGCCGATCTGAACCGCGCTCGCACCGAGCGCCAGGGCTGCGGCAATGCCGCGGCCGTCGCCAATCCCTCCCGTCGCAATGATGGGAAGCGAGAGATTGTCGGCAAGGCGGGGCAGGAGGGCAAAGAGCCCGACGGCTTGGCTCTCGGCCGCCGCCGCATCGAACGCGCCGCGATGTCCGCCCGCCTCGAAGCCCTGGGCGACTATGGCATCGGCGCCGGCGTTCTCGGCGGCGCGCGCCTCCTTGAGAGTGGTTGCGCCGGCAAACCAGGCGATACGTCGGTCTTTCATTTTAACAACGAAAGACTCGGGATACAGTCCCATGATGGACGAAATGACGGTCGGCCCGACGGCGAGCATTGCATCGCATTGCCGGCCGAAGTCGGGCGTCTTGACATTGCCTGCGTCGGCAGGAACGGCAGGACCCCAGGAGGAGAGAAAACTCCTAACGCGCTTCTCAGCCGCGAGATCACGCTTCGGCATGGGAGAGGGAATCCACAGGTTCAGCTGGAAGGAGCCGTTGCTGGCGGCGCGAAACTCGCCTGACCAGGCCTCGATGGCTTCGGGCTCACTCAGGAGCGCGCCCATGCCTCCCATGCCGCCGGCATTGGCAACGGCAATGGCAAGGCTTGCCGGACAGGCGCCTGCCATCGGCGCCTGCAAGATCGGCACATCCAGTCCGAAGCGTCGGCAGAAGACTTGCGCGCGCTCACGCGCGCCGGGCGATGGCCCTTGAGTGGAAGGATGCATGCGCCAATACTATCGCGTCGCCAAAGCCATTCCAATTGCACCAGTGTGCAGGCCAAGACTGCCATGAGGTTTTCACAAGCCGGGAGGAATTAAGGTGGAGGGAGGTTGTACGTGCGGGGCCATCCGATACCGCATGACCAGCAAGCCGATGTTCGTGCATTGCTGCCACTGCCGGTGGT
Organism: Aestuariivirgaceae bacterium; assembly: GCA_036554625.1. Taxonomy (GTDB): domain Bacteria; phylum Pseudomonadota; class Alphaproteobacteria; order Rhizobiales; family Aestuariivirgaceae; genus DATBLQ01. The sequence continues at coordinate 6,731 of DATBMX010000409.1, read as the reverse complement.
GCCAGCGGGAAAGCGGCGCCTCGTTTGCGCTCAATGCGCTGATCGAAGCGGATCGTGTCGTTCTCCTGCACGGAGTTCCGGAAATGATCATGACGCCATCCGCCAGCGGCAAGGGGCAGAAGATCGCACGTTGTCCGAAGTGTCGGATCGCCTTGTGGAGCAATTACGCCGGGGCAGGGGACGCTGTGCGCTTCTTGCGCGTCGGCACGCTCGACGACCCGGACCTGCTGCCGCCGGACATTCACATTTACGTGTCCTCGAAGCAGCCCTGGATCAAATTATCGGTCGACGTTCCCGCGGTTGCCGAATATTACCGCCGCGAAGACTATTGGCCGGAGGACAGCCTCGCACGCAGGCGCGCCTTGCTCGGAAAGTGACTCCGCACACTGAATGCTGCCGCTTTGCAATGCCGAAGCCATTTCGATAATGTTGCTGGAACTCAAGCAGCGCGGTACAATTTGCGGTCAGCCAAGGACCATCCTTAGGACGAGGGTGGGTGCATTGCCTTCAATGATGGGATTTACGGTCGGTATAAAGGTGAACGGCAAGACCAGTCACGTGCGGGTCGATGCCGAGGATGCGCTCATCGCTGCCCTGAAGGTCAAGAGCGAGACTCCCGACGCGCGCATCATCTATGTGCGACCGCAAAATCGCCGCGGAGATGCCCGGCATCCGCCGCTTGCAATGGCTGAACATTAAAACTCGCGCTGCAGGCGAATTTAGGCAACTCGATTTCCGATCCAGCGTTTAATCCTCACTTCACACTCACGCCGTGAGCTTGCGAAGTGAAAACCTCAGCATGGAGAACCTTAATGTGCGACTATTCGCTTGAAGCCTATAGAAGCCGGCCCGCGCGAGAAGGTGAGCAGTATGTGACGCACCGTTTCTCAAGCAGCGCCATCGGCTTCATCGCGCCCGGCGATTCGACGACGGCCGTGTGTATGGCGTACGACACCCAGCTGCAGCTCGAGGACATTCCACAGACGGTTCAGGCCGGTCTCAGTGTGCCAGCGAAGACTCGTGCGACTTTCGCGCGGCTGGAAGGCGGCGTGTTCCAGGATGGCGTGCGCTTCCAAAATGGCGCGCAGATCACCCTGCAGCAGCTCGGCCCGGGCGTCAAAGCCGTTGTGGTCGACGCCCTTATCAGCCCGCGGCGCGAACGCAAGGTTGCGGACGCTCTCTGAACAGCACTATTGCAAGGGCTGAACCCGGCGCGCTCCAGGCCAATCGCCGGAATTCAGCCCTCGCCACGGAGACGTGAACCGCGTAAGTGGCTGTTATCCGGACTTAATGTGACCAAGGCTGCAGCATGATTGCTGCAGTGCAAGCACCATCAAACTAAAGTGCAAGGGAAACGCCTCGCCGAGGCGAAAAAGGGGCCGGGCGGTGAAGCCCAGCCCCTCAGCCCGTCAGGCCTGCACAAACCACCAACGCTCGGCGATCTTCAGACCATCATTCTCCCAATTGGGGGCAACTTCCCCGTGGCCCAGCTTCTTCGAGTGGGCGCTCACATAATTGTTAAACACCAAGATGATGTTGCCGTTATCGTCATGCTGGATCTGCTGCATCTCAGCATACATGGCGGCACGCTTGGCGTCGTCGGTTTCGGCACGGGCCTGGACCAGAAGCTCATTGAAGCGCGGGTGGTTCCAATGGGTCTCATTCCATGCAGCTTCACCGGCGTAGGTGGTGGTGAACATCCAGTCGCACGTTGCCCTGCCGCTCCAATAGGAGGCGCACCAGGGCTTCTTGAGCCATACGTTGTCCCAATAGGCATCCTCCGCCTCACGGACGATGTTGACTGTTATGCCACATTGGGCGGCCGACTCCCGGATGAGCGCCGCAGCATCGACAGCGCCGGCAAAGGCCGCGTCGGCAACCGACAAATCGACGGTCAGGGTCTCGAGACCGGCTTTCTTCAGATGCTCCTTCGCCTTGTCCGGGTTGAACTCGTGAACAGGCTCCGGATTGGTCGCATATTTGACCGAGGGCGCGATTGGATTGTCGTTGCCCACCGTGGCATGGCCCAGGAAAATCTTGTCGGCGATCTCCTTGCGGTTGATCGCCCATTTGACGGCGAGCCGGACATCGACATTGTCGAAGGGTGGAACGCGCACGTCCATAGGCATGGTGTAGTGACCGTATCCTGTCACCTCAACCACCTGGATGTTCGGGTTTTGGCTCAGCTGACCCAGGGTCTTGAGATCGGCGCGGCCGATGTAATCCACCTCATCGGTGGTGATGGCGCTCATGCGCGCGGCGACATCGGGAATCGCGAAGAACTCAACTTCATCGAAATAGGGAAGACCCGACTTGAAGTAATTCGGATTTTTCTTGAGCTTGGCGGAAACGCCGGGCTCGAAATTCACAAAGGTGAACGGGCCTGTTCTATTCCCTGACTGCCAGTCCGCCTTGCCGTCCTTCGCCGGCATGATTGGCAGGTGGTAGTCGCTGACAATGTACGGAAAGTCGGCGTTGCCCTCTTTCAGCGTGAAGATCACGCGGTCGGAGCCTTCGGCCTGAATGTCGGAGATGGATTCAAGCAGCGATTTCGCAGCCGACTTCGAGTCTTCGCCCATGTGATGGCGGATGGAGATGATGACGTCGTCGGGCGTGAGGGACTTGCCGTCGTGAAAGGTCACGCCGCCCCTCAGCTTGAACACCCATTTCTTGGCTCCGTCGGAATGCTCGTAGCTCTCGGCGAGTTCGGGCTGAATGTTGCCCTTGGCATCGACCTCGGTGAGGTTGTTCGACATGGCGCCGCCGAATGCCGTCTGGGTGAAGGTGTCGGGCCAGCTCGAAGGATCGAGGTTGTCGGTCGTGGCGCCATGCGCGAGACCGAAGCGGGCAAAACCGCCGGGCTTGGCTTGTGCGCGCGCGGCACTCACATAGAGCTTGTCTGCCGCAGCGACTGTCAGTCCCGCCGCCAGGGCGAGCTGTATGAATTCACGTCGCGAGACCTTCCCCCGGCCGATTGCGCCAAGCGCCAATTTGAGTTTGTATTCAGATTCAGACATGCTTTCACTCCCTGTTGGCGGGGAGGGCAACTGCCTCATCCGCCTTGCCTAACCGTCATTTCACCGCGGAAATGTCGAATGGGCCAAAGCCTCTCATCTTCCCCGGGGGAGGTCAACATCGTAGCTAAAGGAGCGAAAATTGACTGAAAGCGAAGTCATGACCGTGCCGGCCCGCCGGGGCCGGGCCTGCCGGCTCACAAGGGGGCAGGCCATCAAGATCATCAACACCCACGGCCATCAGGTGGTCGACACCTGGGCGTTCAATGCCGAGGATCTGTGCGAGTTCCTATCGATGGAGCACATGCGCGCCTACCTGCAAACCATCTTTCCTCGCAAGGGACATTACCTGCACACGAACCGGCGTCGGCCGATCCTCCATTTCGAAGAAGACACTTCGCCCGGCATCCATGACACAATCATCGCAGCCTGCGACGATTATCGCTACGGGCTTCTCGGCTGCACCGAATATCACGACAATTGCACCGACAATCTGGTCGCCGGCATGCGCCAGATCGGCCTCTCGCCGCCGGAGGTGCCGAGCCCCTTGAATCTGTGGATGAACATACCGGTATCGCCGGAAGGCAAAACCGGCTGGGGGGAGCCCGTGTCAAAACCCGGCGATTATGTGATCCTGAGGGCCCAAATGGACTGCGTCATCGCCATGTCGGCCTGCCCGCAGGACATATTACCGATCAACAAGGGGAAGACCGTCGAGGCGCATTATCAGATACTTTCATGAGCCGGTACTGCCGGGGATCGGCCAACCGGAGAAGTCCCTCAGGAAACGCGTGAGTTCCGCAACCACTGCGGCGTAGAACTTCGCTCCAGCCTCGGGGCTGGCCAGAGACGGATCTCCGAGGGTGCCGCTCTCGGACAAATCGCCAAAATCATTGTAGGCGCGAACACGCGACCCGCCGAGAAGGTCCGTGCTCACATATTCGGTGCCGGTATCGGGATAAGTCGCCTGCGCCTTGTCCATGAAGACGAGCTCGGGCCTGAGATGCTGGATCATTGCCGTTTCAAATTCGCAGGCGTGGCCCATGCCGCCAGGCGCCGAACGCCTGAGCTTTGCAATCGCGTCGTGGGCCAGTTGGAAATAGGTTACGCCGACAACCCGCGCGCGCCGATAATGTCTGTGGCCGAGCTTGGCAGAGAGCACGTCGATGAGACCGATATTCCCGCCATGGCCATTCATCAGCACGACGCGCCGGAAGCCGTGCGCCACGATGCTCTCCACGATATCTTCGACGAGCGACAGCATGGTCTCCGGCCGAAGCGTCACGCTTCCCGCAAAGCGCATATGATGCTGGGAAAACCCATACCAGGGGGGTGGCAGCACGGCGGCATTCGGCGCCTGCTCGGCAGCAGCGCGGCAAATGGCCGTCGCCAAGATCGTGTCGGTTCCTATCGGCAGGTGTCTTCCATGCTGCTCGACCGAGCCCAAGGGAATGAGCAGAATCGTGCGGTCGCGGTCGAGCGCTTCAATTGCGGGTACGCTTAGCTCTTCCCAGCGCATGAGAATCCCCGAAAGCAAACGCCATTGCGCAATTTGCAACGGCATTCATATACTCGGCTCAAAGAGCCGTCTGTCAACACGCTCGAGACAGGTGACGGGCGCTCGCAGAATCCAAGGGAGGTAAGCCATGAAACGCAGAAGTCTGATTGCCGCAGCGCTGGCGTTGAGCATAACGGCGGCCATTGGCCCGGCAGCGGTTGCACAAGACATAACGCTTGAATTCGCCGTCTGGAATTATTCGCTCGATACGATCCAGGACAATGCCCGCAAATTCGAAGCTGAAAATCCGGGCATCAAGGTCAAGATCACCGACTATACGTGGCCCGATTATCACGACAGCATCGTCTTGCGGTTCCGGAGCAACACGACCACGGACGTGCTTTATGTCGGCCAGGATTGGCTGCCGGCATGGGCAGCTGCCGGCTTTCTCGTTCCGCTGGACGACATTGCTCCTGCGGGAGTGCTGGACGATCTGAAGAAGGATATCGCCGGGTTCTCGCTGAGCGATATGACCTACAAGGGAAAGCTCTATGGGCTGCCCTACTACGCCGACACGATTTCCCTCGTTTACAATAAAAAGGTCCTGGCGGACGCCGGAATTGCCGTGCCGCAGACCTGGGAAGAGGTGATGGCCGCGGCCGAAAAGCTAAAGGCCAACGGCATGCAGCATCCAATCGTCTATGAATTCGACCAGGAACTGCCGAACTTCTTCGACGCCTTCGTTTCGCAAGTCTATGGCCGCGGCGGCAATCTCTTCGACGAGGAACAGAAGGCAGTGTTCGATGATCCGGCAAATGCCGCATACAAGCAGCTCGTGTGGCTGGTCGAGGCATTCAAGAAGGATCTGGTTCAGCAAGAGACACACGAATCGAAGGTCATCCCGTCGATGAACACGGGCAAACATGCCTTCACCGTTGTCTTCAACTATGTGCTTGCGGCGCTGAACAATGCGGCCGAGCAGCCGCTTGCGGGCCAGTTCGCGTTGGCACCCATGCCGGGCGAGACTCACACCGCGCTGGGCTTCACGAAGTTCTATGCCATCACTGCACAGGCGGCGCAGGATCCGGCGCGCGCCGAAGCGGCCTGGAAGTTCGTAAATTTCATGGCCGGCAAGCCGTACACTGTCGCCAAGCGCTGGGCCGTTGAGAAGGGTCTGGGCTTTGGCCAGGTGCCTCTGTTCGATGATCCCGATGTGCAGGCCGCATGGAACAAATGGGTCGATTCCGCAACGCTCAAGCAGCAGGTGGCTACCGCAAAAGGTGGCGTGTGGACGGAGTGGACTTCGATCTGGACAGCCTACTTCCGCCCCCTGCTGGCCCAGGCGATGGTCGGAGAGGCGAGCGTGGACGAGGTCATGAAGTCCGGCGCACAACGCTGGAACGAACTGAGAGAGAAAATGAGCAAGTAGAGACGCTTGCTTTGCGGCAGCCCTGAATCCGATCACTCGTCAAGCGGGATTCAGCGCTGCCCTTCAAAAAGCATGTGGAACACGAGCCGATTTCCTGCACTCTGGCTCCTGCCTACCTTGACGCTCGTGGCAGCCTTCACGTTGTTTCCCATCGGGCACACGCTGTGGACGAGCCTGCATCAGGTGATGCTGCTCTTTCCGGAACAGGAATGGGTTGGCCTCGATAATTATTCGAACGTCATTACCGGCGATTACTTTGGCGTGGCCCTGAAGAACTCGCTCCTGTTCACGGCGTGGACGGCGCCGGTGGTGGTGGCGATCGGCACCGCCACGGCTCTCTTCCTGAGCCGCCGCTTTCCCGGCGTTTCGCTTCTGCGATCGATCGTCCTGCTGCCGTGGGTTTTGCCCGGCGCGATCAGCGCCGTTCTTTGGACATGGGTGTTCCATCCCAGCTGGGGCGTGATCAATTCACTCCTGGACAAGCTCAATCTTGTCGAGCGCCCGATAGCCTGGCTGAGCCATCCTGATCTTGCCTTTGTTTCCGCCGCCATAGCTCATGCGTGGACGCAACTGCCCTTCACCATCGTCCTGGTGATGGCAGCGCTATCCACCCTCAACCGCGAAGTGCTCGAGGCAGCGGAGATCGATGGCGCTTCCGCCGCGCAGCGTTTCGGCTACATCGTGCTACCGCACATCAAGGCCATTCTCGTGGTTCTCCTGATCTACAATGCTCTCACCGCCTTCACGACTTACGATATTGTTTATGCGATGACGGGCGGCGGGCCCGGCA
>DATBMX010000367.1:0-7628 GCA_036554625.1 Aestuariivirgaceae bacterium | reverse complement strand
CTCTTGCCGCAGCCCGACTCGCCGACAATGCCTAGCGTGGCACCGCGCGGGACAACGAAAGTCACGTCCTTCGTGACCTGCACCGGACCTGCATCGGTGTTGAAGCCAACGCTCAGCTTGTCGACGCTGAGCAGAGGTGCCAGGGTCATTCGAAGACGATGCGCGGAAAATAGAAGGAGACAACCCAGTTCGGCACGTCGACGATCTCACTTATGCGCAGATCGGCGCAGACACTCGACAGCATATAGGCTTCGACCGGCGTCATGCTGTAGCGCTTGCAGAGAAGATCGATCATGCCACGCACCGCAGCCTTTGCAGCCTCCATAAGATCGGGGCCGATGCCAGTCGTGGCTTCATAGCCTTTTGAGTCGAAGTGGCGGGCCACGGGTCCGGCCGTGGTAAAGCGAGGGAAAGCGAGGTTTGCACCCTTGAGGAGATCAAAACGCGCTGTGAGGACGCACGGACTTTCGATCGCTGTGCCGCATACCTCTCCGTCGCCTTGCGTGGCATGGGTGTCGCCGACGCTGAACAGTCCGCCCTTCACCTCGACCGGAAGATAAAGCTCGGTCCCGGCGGAGAGATCGCGAATATCCATGTTGCCGCCCATGCGGCGAGGAGGAACGATCGAATGCGTTCCCGCTTCGGCCGGCGCCAAACCAATGGTCCCGCAGAAAGGCTTCAGCGGCACGCGGCCGCCCGGTCCGTACATGGCAGGTGCGAGAGTCGCAGGGTCATATTTCCAGATGTGGAGCGCCGGCTCGGAGAAATCCTCCGCCAGCAGGCCAAATCCCGGAATATTGGCTGTCCAGCCCCAGCCCGAGGGCGTGAAATCCAGGAGCGTGACCTTGATGGCGTCTCCCGGCTCGGCGCCGTCGACATAGACGGGACCCGCAACAGGATTGACCTTGGCGAAATCGAGATGGGCGATATCGGCAATCGTCGAATGAGGATTGAGCTGGGCCCCTGATGAATCGAGGGGCCGAAACTCGACGATTTCACCTGGAGCGATCTTCGCGGCCGGGACGTTGGCATTGCTCCAGCCGAAATGACATTGCCGCTCGTGAATTGTGTATCGGTGCTTGTGCATGGAGAGACAGCGTACCGCCGGTTCCAGCCGGCTCCTTGCAGAACCGGCTGGAATGACATTTTTATTGGGCGTCCTTGGCGAAAATGTAGTCGTAGTTCACCGGAATATGAATCGGGTCGGTGAAAAGGGCCGGGTCTCCACCCAGCCGCGCCGAATGATAGGTAAAGCGCTTCTCATTAAAGACGGGAGCCCAAGGCGCGTCGTTCAGAACCTGATCGAAAATCGCCTTCCATTCGTCGATACGGGCCGTGGACTGCTCCGCCTTGACCATGGCATCGGCCTTCTCGGCACGGCCATCAAGCTCCTTGTTGCAATATTTCGACCAGTTCCAGCCGCCCTCAACGGCACCGGCGCAACCGAGAATGCCATAGTAGAAATTGGCCGGATCAGGAAAATCAGCGATCCAGGCCATTCCGCCCGACCAGATCATCGGCGCCTTCCCCGCGCCGCCAGCGGCAATGACCTCGGCCTGAGCAAGAGAGCGGATCTCCGCCTTGATGCCGATGGCCGCCAAATCCTGCTGAATGGCCTGGGCAATTCTCGGATTGGGGTCGACGTTCATGGCGTAGAGTTCGGTGGAGATTTCGCCAGCGCCTGCCTCGGCCAGCAGCTTTTTCGCTGCCTCGGGATCGTAGGCATATCCTTTGTTGTCGGAATTGTAGGCGGGCATTGCGGGCGGCAGCGCCTGGGTCGCCGGCCCGCCGCGATTGTTGATGAGCCTGACGATACGCTCCTTGTTGAGGGCCATGTTCACCGCCTGGCGGACCTTGACATTGTCGAAAGGAGCTTGCGTGACATTCATCGTCACATATCCCGTATGCAGCTGCTCGCCGACGGCAATCAGATCCTTGTTGGCAGGATCAGCCATGACTTCGGTGAATTGGGCCGGAGGGATTCCATCGCCGACGATATCGACCTCGCCTTTCTTCAGACGCAGGACTGCAACCGTCGGGTCCTGGCCGAATTCGAAAGTCAGGCGATCAAGATAGGGAACACCTTGACGGAAATAGTCTTGGTTGCGTTCCAGAACGATGCGCTGGCCCGGAATCCATTCCACGAATTTGAACGCTCCCGTGCCGACCGGCTGCTTGCCCCAATCGGCGCCCGCCTTTTCCACCTCTTCCTTGGGCACGACATAGCTGAAGTTGATCGCCATGAGATGCAGGAAGGTGGCGTCGGGACGCGTCAAGTTGATGACGACGGTGCTGTCATCCTGAGCCGTGATCCCCGACAATTCCTGCGCCTTGCCTCCCGCAACCTCGTCATAACCCTTGATCATGCCGAAATAGCCGCCGCCCGGACTCTGCGTGGCGGGATTGATCGCGCGCTCGAGGGAATATTTCACGTCGGCGGCAGTCACTGCGCGGCCGTTATGGAATTTGAGACCCGGGCGCAGCTTGAACGTATATGTCAGACCGTCTTCCGACACGGTATAGCTTTCGGCAAGATCGGGGTCGAGTTCGGTCGTGCCGGGCTTGTAATCCATCAAGCCATCGAAAATCGATTTGATGACAGACCAATTCTGCCAGTCATATCCAACATGAGGATCGAGCGTGGTCAGATCATTGTTGAAGGTCACGACGGCGGCGCCGCCCTGTTTCGGGGTCTGCGCGGCGGCAAAAGGTGCAGCGGCAGCGAGCGCCAAGGCCGCGGCGGCCGCAATCAAGAAGCGTTGCATGTGGCAAGTCCTCCCTAAACTCACTGATGCGATAAGCCAAGAGCGGAAAGAGACATATCAGCGCAATCGGATGCGCGGGTCAATCAGGGGCGCCAGCAAGTCGGCCGTGAGATTGCCGAGGACGATAAAGACTGCCGCCACGGTGGTTACGCCCATGATGACCGGTATATCGAGAGATTGTATGGCCTGCCACATGAGCTGGCCGACGCCTGGCCAGCCGAAGACATTTTCGACGACGACCACGCCCGACATGAAGATACCGATGTCGAGGCCGATCATCGCGACGATGGGCAAGACCGCGTTGCGGAAACCATGAACCAGAACGATACGCCATTCGGGCATTCCCTTGGCGCGGGCAGTGCGGATGTAGTCCTGGCGCAATACCTCGATCATGGAAGAGCGGGTCATGCGGGAATACCAGCCGCCTCCCGCCAGGCCCAGAGTCAGGGCGGGCAAGATGATATGGTATGCGCTGCCATAGCCGCCCAAAGGAAACCAGCCGGCAAGATAGGCAAAGATATAGAGCAGGGTTAGCCCTAAGACAAATTGCGGCGTCGACACTGTGAGGAAGGAGAGGGTCATCGCCAGCTTGTCAGCGAAGCGACCTCGCCGGGTGGCGGCGTAGATGCCGGCAGGCAGGCCGATGAGAAGCTCCGCCATGATGGCGGCAAGCATCAAGAGCAACGAGGGCGGAAGACGGGAAGCAATGAGCGGGGCTACATCGGACTTGCGGGCATAGGATTTCCCCATGTCGCCTTGCACAAGGCGCGACAGGTAATTCACATATTGCTGGTGAACGGGCTGATCGAGGCCGAGCTGGCGGCGAATCTGTTCGCGAACTTCCGGCGTCGAGGTGCGGCCAGCGATCATGGCGACGGGATCAGCGGGAATGATGTAGGTGAGACAGAAGGTGACGATGCTGACACCGAGCAAAATGCCAAGAGAAGCGAGGATGCGGCGGATGAAATAGGCGAGCATCAGCGACCCCGCTGAGTGGGGTCGAGAGCGTCGCGAAGACCGTCCCCAACCAGATTGAATGCGAGAGCCAGAAAAAGAATGGCGGCCCCGGGGATGAAGACGAGCCAAGGCGCGTTCAGAAAATAGGATTGGCTTTCGAAGATCATCATGCCCCAGGCAGGGGTGGGCGGCTGAACGCCGCGACCCAGGAATGAGAGCATGGACTCGAGCAGAACCGTGGTGGCTATGCCAAGCGTCGCATAGACTATGACCGTCGGCACGAGATGAGGAACGAGATGCCGAGAGAGGATGCGTAAGGGGCCCGCGCCGATGGCCCTTGCGGCCTCGATATATTCACGCTCCGACAGGCTGACTGTTTCTGTGTAGACGACCCTGGCTACCTGAACCCAGTTCACGAGGGCGATGACCAGAATGACAATCGCGAGCCCCGGCTTCAGAATGGCCGTGAGGGCAATCGCCAGCAAGAGCGGAGGGAATGCCATCATGAGATCGGTGAAGCGCATGAGCCCGGCGCCGACCCAGCCGCGTAGATAACCCGCAGTGACGCCAAGGGCCGTACCGATCGTCACCGCGATGAAATTTGCCAGGACGCCGATGACGATCGACGTGCGCGCGCCGAAGAGCAACCTGGAAAACTGGTCGCGGCCGTTGGTGTCCGTGCCGAACCAGAATCGCGAACCGGGCGGGAGAGGCGCCCCTTCCAAGGTGAGCCCGTCGAAAAACTGCTCGTTGGGATCGTAGGGCGCAAGCCAAGGCGCAAGAATGCTCACTGCCGTCAGGGCCGCGATAACCGCGATGCCGGCCAGAGCGAGCCTGTCTTTTCGGAACCGAATCCAGAAAGATTGCATGCGCAAGCTCTCACCGCTCAGAGGGGGCGCGAGATCCGGCCCGCGAACAGAACGCCATAGGAACCGGCATCTTAGCCACTGACGCGCCGCAGTTCCATGCAGAGACAATGAGCAGCTCGACGATCTGCCACAATTGCGCCGCCGGAGACTGATTCTTAAAGGCGGGAGACGGTGAGGAGGCGGGAGCTGCTCGTGACAAGAACCCATCGATCCACGTGCTTGGTGCTGGCATTAGGCTGCCTTGCCATTGGTGATTCCCATGCATCAGAGGACAGCGGCGGTTGCGAGTCCATCTATCCAGGAGCGGTTTACGCCAGCCATGCCGCCGGGGCCAAGGTGTGTTCGGTCGAGTGGGTTCCCGGCAGCGTTGAACATATAAATGATTTCGCTGCTCAGTGCCGCAATTTGACCGGCGGGCTCTATGTCGATTTCGTCAATGACCAGACGACTGGCCGAGTGGCTTGTCTGTTCAAGCCGGGCATCGGCCAAGGCCAGCCAGCCGATCGCATGGCCGAGCTGCAGGCTGTCGTCCAAAGCTGGACCGACAGCTGCATGGAGAAGGAACGCAGCAGGGACCAAGATCGGACAAGCTGCTGGTTATCAGCGGTCGAGGCGCTTCATCCCTATGCAGCCGATGCGAGCGCTCCCTTTGCGAAAGAGGTGAGCCAGCTGCAAAGAGCCTGGCTACATCGCGCCCGCGATCTGTTGGCTATCAGGACCCGGCTGGTCGAGCGTCTTGTGGCCACATCCCGAGTGGAGAAGGAGTCAGTCCCGCACGGCTGTTCTTTCGATCCGATGTTCGATGGCGCACGCTGTCAAACGGAGCCTCCGCATGTGGTTCGCAGCATCGCGCCGACGGAAACTTCGATCAACGCGCCGGTCGCAAGGGAGAAGGTCGTCGATCAGCCCAAGCCGGCGAGGACGACGGCGATCCCCGGCGCGACAAAGGCCAAGAAGCCAAATCGCCGAAAGAATTTCTCAAGAATCGAAGCGGCGGCAGTCAAAAAGGCCAAGGTGCAGTCGGTTAAGCTGGCCGTTCCGCAGGTGGCGCAAACTCACAAGAAGAAACTCAAGGCGACGGTGGCGAAATGGAAGGGAACCGAGAAGGTTGTTGTCAGCAGAGCAACATTGCCAGCAGACGCATTGTCGAGAAAGCACGCGCTGCTCACCAAAACGAGCACCACGAGCAAGTGCCTTAATTCGATCGAATGGTGCTAGAAGCTCTATCTGGGCTTTTTTGGGCTCGGCACGCTGCCGATTGAAGTTGACCTAGCGAACGTCTCAGCGGCTGAGAGATACCAATCCAACTCTTGCATGAGATTGGTCCACGTTCCATATGCCTTACATCTCTGGCGAAGCGGCGGGGCGCTATAGCCGAACACGGCTGCAGCAACCGACTTATCCCTGTCTTGCAATTCTTTCCTTGCTGAAGGCTCTCACATGAAGCTCGACTTGAATACGATGGGCGAGATTGCGAAACTCACGCGCGGTCAAAAACTCGCGGAAGCGACTCGCCTTATTCAGAAAACTTTACGAGGCAAGGAGTTGCCGCCGAGCCATGGCGACTCGGAAGAACAGAGAACCCAAGAAAAGCCTTCGCGCTTCAGGAGGCCACTGGCAGAAGTGGTCAATACGCTACTTCGCGCAAAACGCGATCTAGAGGATCTAAGAGCACCTTCTCCAAAGCGCCGGAAAGAGGTCATCGTCCCCGACGGCGCCAGCTTTTTCAGCGGTTCCTTTGCATGTCCCGCAGGGAGTCGGGAATACCGACTTTATGTTCCCAGCAATTCTGCAAGACCTCAGCGTCCCATGCTCGTCATGTTGCATGGCTGCAAGCAAGATCCTGTCGACTTTGCGCTCGGAACACGAATGAATGCGGTCGCAGAGCAGCAAAAGCTGGTCGTGTTATACCCCGCTCAACCAGTTGCGGCTAATCCCATGGGATGCTGGAACTGGTTTAATCCCGAGGATCAAGTGCGCGATTCTGGGGAGCCGGCAATTCTCGCCGGAATGACACGGCAGATTATACGAACCCAAGATATCGATGAGCAGCGGGTGTTCGTGGCAGGCTTGTCAGCAGGAGGAGCCATGGCCGTTGTCATGGGAGCCACGTATCCCGACCTTTATGCCGGCCTCGGTGTGCATTCAGGATTGCCCTATCAGGCCGCCAACGACATCGTTACTGCTCTTGCGGCTATGCGGGGAGACGCAAACAGAAACTTGAACAACCGGGGTCGTCGCCGGATCCCCACCATTTTATTTCATGGAGATGCTGACCTGACTGTTCATCCGTCGAACGCTGAAGGGCTCTTTCGCTCGCAGGTTCAGCCTGGCGATAGCACGCAGGTCGAGCTGGCCGCGGATCGGACTTACACCCGCAAGATCACACGTGATCTGAACGGCATGCTGTGTATGGAGCATTGGCTTGTTCACAATGGGAAACATGCCTGGTCAGGTGGCAGCAACGATGGAAGCTTCACTGACACGAAAGGTCCCAATGCTTCGCATGAGATGGTAAGGTTTTTTCTTGAAGCCGTACATGACAGAATTGCGCGACCAGAGAACTACGATCCTTGAGAACCGGGCGAGCAGCAACCTAATGTTCAATTTCCACAGCAAGTGATGGCCACGGCAGATCGCTTTTCTCAGAGCCTCGAACAATTGTCGTTGCCAACCCGACTTATGCAGCGATGCATGTTCGTCTAGGGCTTTCTTGTTGATGGCGACCCCGACAGGATTCGAACCTGTGACCCTCAGTTTAGGAAATAGAGGGAAACCGTTGCCGCTCGTTGCCGGGAGTTTTCCACAGCCACCCTTTACCCTTGAACTGCGCGGGTTTTGATCGCATCTAGTTTCCGGGCGTTGCCGGGACTATGGGCGAGCGGTGGCGACCCGGTGGCGACCCAGATGAACTGGCGACCATAGTAAAATTGTAAAGCCCGTCCCGAATGGCCGTTCGAGGACCTCATGGCAACTGCTAGCCTGACCAAGCGCACCGTCGATGCTGCCCTTCCCAAAAGCGACCGCTACACGATCT
>DATBMX010000347.1:0-15966 GCA_036554625.1 Aestuariivirgaceae bacterium | reverse complement strand
GGACGGCGTGATTCAGACCCAAGTCAAACCTCAGATCGGTCTGGATTTCGCAGCGGGATTGCGCTCGTTCCTGCGGCAAGATCCGGACGTCATCATGGTTGGCGAAATCCGCGATGGCGAGACGGCGCGAACTGCCGTGCAGGCCTCTCTTACCGGACATCTTGTGCTATCGACCGTCCATACGAATGGTGCTGCGGCAACGATCACGCGCCTGATCGACATGGGTGTGGAAGATTATCTCTTGGTTTCGACTTTGCGCGCCGTGATAGCGCAGTGGCTTGTGCGGAAGCTTTGCCAGAGATGCAAGAAGATTCGGCCCGACTCTGCTGCCTTGCTCGCAAGATTGAAACTTTCAGAACGATTTCGCGGCAATCTCCACGATGCCAGCGGCTGTTCGGCCTGCAGTGGCGAGGGATACAAGGGTCGGACGACAATTTACGAAATTATGAGTATGTCGCAGGCCCTTCATGAGCTCATCCTCGCGGAGGGAAGCGACAGAGAAATCGAACGTGCAGCGCGTGAGAACGGTATGAATACGTTGCTGGAGACCGGCATCGCGAAATGCTTGGCAGGGGAGACAAGCCTTGAAGAGGTTCTCCGCGTTACATCGGCCTGTTGAACATGGACCGCTTCGCATATCGGGCCTACACGGACAAAGGCGATATCGTCAAAGGCGTGCTGGAGGCACATTCCCATGGCGAAGCTCTTCAGCTTCTGCGCGGCCGGGGGCTGATTCCCTTTGCATCGTGTCTGGAGTCCGCATCCGCCAAAAGAGGATTTCAGCAAACTCATCGGCGAGGTGCGTCGCGGTCTGTCGGAGAGGCGTCCCGGCTGGCCTTCGTTTATGAACTGGGCATTCTGCTGCGTGCGCAGATGCCGCTTGACCACGCCCTGCAGATCCTGCCGCAGCAACCGGATTTGAAGACAGCGGTGCCGACCATCCGCGGGATTGCAGATGCCGTGGCATCGGGAGGGAGCTTGGCAGAAGCACTCGCTGCTCAGCCCGGATTTCTGCTGCCACACCAGACAGCAATGATAAAGGCGGCGGAGCATACCGGCTCGGTGGCGGAAATTTTGCTGCAGCTGGCGAGCGCAATGCGACGTCAAATCGAGTTGCGAGCGCGCGTCAGAGCAGCGCTGACTTATCCCGCGATCCTGCTCTGCATGTCCATGGCCACCATGGCTTTGGTGGCAACGGTGCTCGTGCCAAGTCTACTTCCCCTGTTCGAGGCACAGCAGACGTCGCCGCCTCTCATTATTCGCGTATTCATTGCTCTGAACACAAATTTCTCAGCCATTCTCGTTCTTCTCGCGGCGGCTGCTGGAGGTGCAGCTCTTATTGCAAGACGACTTGGGATGAACGAGGCGTTTCTGCTGTTTCGGGATGGAGCTCTACCACGACTGCCCGTCATCGGGTCGATGCTCATACAGGCAGAGACGATTCGCATCGCCACTGCGCTGGGCCTGCTCTTGAAGAACGGCGCAGCGCTTTCTCAGGCACTAATTATTGTGCAGAAAACGACCAAGAACAGGGCCATTCAAAGAGCCATCGCTGCAGCCAACGAGAGGGTGGTCGCCGGCTCACGAGTGGCGCGGGCATTCGCCGAATGCGCGGTCATGCCTTCCTCCTGCTGTCACCTGGCTGCGGTCGGAGAGGAGGCCAATCGATTGGACGAAATGATGCTGCACATCGCGCAGATGAACGAGGCAGCACTGCACAATCGGCTTGAGCGCATGATGACCCTGCTTACTCCGACGCTCACCTTGATCATGGGCCTTTTGGTGGCTGGCCTTATCACCGCAGTGATGAAGGCGATCTTGAGCGTCAACGACATGGCGCTGCCATGAGTCCGACGCCACGCAATATGGAAGGCTATACGCTCGTGGAGATGATCCTTGTCTTGGGCGTGCTGGCATTGGTTCTCTCGACAACGCTGTCATTGAATCTTCGCGGCAGCGAGGCGAGGAAACTCCAGGAACAAGCGAGGCAGATTTTGATGATGCTAAAGGCGGCGCGAACGGAGGCCATCGTCAGGAATGCAGAAACTGGGGTTGAAGCCGACCTGTCGACCAGCGTGCTCCGCATTCGAGGAAAAAGCGAGCAATTGGTCATCGACAAGACGCTAAGACTCACGTTGCTGACGGCGCAACAGGAAGCGATGGGAGACAAAGGATCCATTCGCTTCTTTCCGAATGGCACATCGACAGGGGGTGTGGTGATGCTCCAGAGCGCCGAGCGGTCGGCGGCTGTTCGCGTGGACTGGCTCACCGCCAAGATCAGCCTGTCTCGGTAATGTCGACAGCAGATGAGAATCAGTCGGGTTCTGTTCTGATTGAAGCGCTCGCCGCCCTTGCCGTCCTGTCCATCGCTGCGGTGATAGGCCTTGGCGGCTTTGCGGAGGCGCTTGCGCGCCTGCGGCAGGCAGACGATCGCCTACTGGCCGTTACGTTTGCACGCAACTTGATCACTGAAACCATAGGCCAGGCATCGTCCATACAGTCGAGCAGCCAGGGCACGAGCGAGGAGGGCCTTCGCTGGTCCATTGAAATTCGGGAGAAGCCCGGCAGGCATCAGGCTTTCCTGGTCAAGCCGTACAAGATCGTTGTTAAAGTGAGTCAGAAAGACGGCTCGTCCTTGATCGTTCTCGAGACGATCGCGCTCTCATTGGATCGAAAGTAATGGCTGGAACGCAAGGGAACGCGAGTGGCTTCACGATCCTCGAGATGCTTGTGGTGCTATGCATTCTCGGTCTGCTCTTCACCTACGCCCTACAGATGATCCAGCAACTGCGCCGCATGGACAGCATGCTTCATCAGATCGAGAAAAGGAGCAGCATCGACGCCATCCGGCATCACCTGCAGACGGTTGTTAGCGCCGCGAGGCCCATGGTCGAAGCCGCCGGTGGCCAATACTCAAGAGTCGCTTTCCGGGGAGAGGCTTCACAAGTGCAGCTCGTCATCGCTTCGGACGGAACCTTGGAAAAAGGCGGATTGCTTTTGGTGCAAATCGCCACTCGCGGACGGAGTGATGGCCTGTCCGATCTTGTCACACGGAGAACGGCATATGGTTCGGACGGCCGATCAGGTCGCGGTGAAGTCGTTCTTCTGGAACAGATCAAATCCTTCCGGTTGCGATATTATGGACAGTCAGGTGGGGATCGAATGCTCCGCTGGCATGATCAATGGAACAATCAAGCAGGACTTCCGCGCTTGGTCGAGATTGCCATGGTGATGTCCGAAAAGGGACGATGGAGCCAAGTGCGGTGGATCATGCAGCCGGCGGTCAGCGGTCCATGAACTGTCTACCAAACAGAAATATCCTTGTTTTCTCCTTCGCCGCCGGGCTCAGCATCAAGCCCGTAAGACATGAGTTCGTAGTCGCCGTTGCCACCCGGTACGGCATAGATGTAGGGCTTGCCCCAGGGATCGATAAGGCCCTCGCGGTTCTTGAGATAGGGTCCATTCCAGCTCGCGAGGCCATCAGGCGCAGTAACCAGTCCAGTAAGTCCGTCCTGAGAAGACGGGTATTGTCCAGTGTCCAAAAAATAAAGCTCGATGGCGCTTTGAAGGTTCCTGATCTGGGCGGCAGCCGTATCGCTCTTTGCCTTGCCCAGATACTTGAGCACCTGGGGCGCCACGAGGGTGGCAAGAAGGGCGATTATGCCAAGGACCACCAGCATTTCCATCAAGGTGAAACCTTGCATGCGGACTTGTTTTCGAGAGTTTGATGTCATGAGACTCCTCAATTGAATAAGCTGAGAAAACACACGACTGCCAGTCCCATTGCCAAGTGAGGCCCGAAGGGCAGGCGAGTGCTCTGCGACAGCGGATATCCCGCAAGACTTCGCAAAAGGACGAAGGACAGGCCGGAAATCGAGGCGATGAGAATCATGGGAGGCAGCCCCATGAAGCCGGTCCAAGTGGCCGCGGCAGCGAGAAATTTCACATCGCCCAGCCCCATGCCTGCATGGCCGCGATAATATTTGAAGATCGCGAGCAGCGACGCGAAGGCACAGAAAGTGAACATTGCAGCCGCTGCAGCCTCGATGGTCGATGGTCCAAGGTGCAGCGACGCCCGCAACAGTCCTGACAGGGCCATGGCGGCGTTCGCCCAGTCGGGAATGATGCCGTGTCTCGCATCAATGATCGAAATGGAAGCCAGGAGTCCGCACAGGAGAGCCAATAGCGACAGCGAACCAAGGCTCGGAACAACCAAAAAGAATTCTGCCAAGACAACTATCCATAAACTATGGCACCGCAATACCAAATCGCGACGAGAATGACAATCATGAGCATGCGGCAATCGTCGCGCATTGGGCGATCCTATTTTCAAGATACATCGTGAGGTCGGTTGAATGTGACAGACATGTAAAGCGATAAGCTCTGGTCGATGTTGGTGGGGTGGCGTCGGATGCGAAACCGGAGGGAATTGGAATTCAAAGTCCAGCTCGCCAAAGGTGATTTGGCCAAGCTAAGTCGAAGCTTGCGTGTCAAAGACATTGATGCCGGACAACCCTCGCGCAGGGAGTTGCGGAGCACATATTTCGATACACCCCAGCGCGATTTGCATAAGGCGGGACTCTCCCTGCGTGTTCGTCGCGATGCGAACCGGTGGATTCAAACTCTCAAAGCCGAACAGGGCGTAAAGCGAGGGCTTTCCAATCCTGTAGAGCTGGAGACCGATGTCTCAGGCGAGAGGCCCAATCTCGAAGCCATTCGCGATCCGCACTATGCCCGCTCGCTGCGCAAGATCATTGGAAAGGCAGAGCTCGAGCCAGTTTTCGAAACCATCGTTCAGAGGACAACGCGGCGCATCAAGGCAAGTGGAGCGGAGATCGAACTCGCCCTCGACGCCGGCGAAGTGCGTGCGCATGGTGCGCGCCAGGAAATCTGCGAAGCAGAGTTCGAGTTGAAGCGCGGCAGCGTGTCGGGTCTTGTCACCGCCGCGGAGGTGCTGCTGCGCAAGCAGAAGTTCGACTTAAGCACTCGAAGCAAATCAGAGCGCGGCTATGAGCTTGCGGGTGCGCGAAGGGCCACCAATGGAGCAGCCGAGGTGCCAAAGGAGATCCACGCTGATCTAAGCTGCGGCGAGGCCTTTTCAATCCTTCTGGAAAGAGCCGCTCGCCAGATTATCGAGAACAAGCAGGCGGTGTTGGACAGCGACGATCCGAGAGGCGCGCATCAGATGCGGGTAGGGCTTCGCCGCCTCCGCAGCGTCTTGAGAGCGCTGCGTCACTTCGTCGACACGCCATTGCTCATGAAGTTCGACGCGATCGCGCGCGATATGGCCCGCTGGCTTGGAGAATTGAGGGATGCCGATGCGCTCATCAGTGCAATTCATGCGCCGGTGGAGGAAGCTGTGGGCGAGCAAGGCGGGTTCAAGGAGCTCAAGAGAACCCTGGTCCAGCGCCGTCAGGCGAAACAGGCCAGCATCAGGTCTCTTCTAAAGAGCGGGCGCTGGAGCATGTTGCAGCTCTATCTCTCCCTGTGGCCACAAGTTCTCGCAGAACACAAGGCGCTCGAGCGGCCCCTATTGGGATCTGCACGGAAGGTGCTGAAGCAAAGGTGGAAAAAATTGCGGAAGCAGGGCAGCAAGCTTGATGAGCTCAGCATCGAGGAGCGGCACGAGCTGCGTAAGTCGCTCAAGCATTTGCGCTATATTTCGGAGTTCTTTGCACCGGCGTTCCAGAAGGAGAAGACGACCTCCCGATTTATGAGACGGCTGAAGGAGTTGCAGGACGTGTTCGGCTATATGAACGACGTGAACATGGCCGGCCAGCTGAAATCCATCGCAGAAGCAACGAAAGGCGCAACCGCCTTGGCAGCGCATTACATCATGGGATGGCACGAAGCGGAGACGCGCCATGTGTGGATGCACGCCAGTCACGCATGGAAACAACTGGAGCGGACCCCAAAGTTCTGGACGTAGAACTTGGCTCTCGTGGAACCGGCTAAGCCGCCTTCTTGCGCGGCACGCGCTTTCCTTTTTTGCGCGCCTTGGATAGCCCGATCGCTATAGCCTGCTTACGGCTCTTCACCTTTCCGCCCTTGCCGCTTTTGCCGCTTCTGGCCTTGCCGCGCTTGTAGTCATGCATTTCCTTTTCGACGTCCTTTGAGGCACTCGTTGAATATTTTCTTGCCATTTCTGTTATCGTCCTTCTGCGTTGTCGCCGCGGTACCGCTCCGGGCACCCTCAAATCGGGCGCTTGCGCGCTGCTCATGTCGGCTACCTGCACTAGTGGTATTCAACGGGTCGGGCGCGTCATGGTTCCGCCAAGGAAGGAACCGTCCTCGTTGTCAGACTGTTACCCCGGTTGATCGCTCATAAAACCGCGACTTGCGCCAAAAAGGACCGGCGAGATGACAGATGACGAACGCGCCATAGACGAGCTTGTGCAGAGATGGATGGAAGCAACGAGAAAGGACGACCTCTCCACCGTCCTCAGTTTGATGGCTGATGACGTGCTCTTCATGGTTCCCGGCAAAGAGCCATTCGGCAAAGAGGAGTTCGGGGCTGCATCCGAGCAGCTCAAGGGCATGAAGATCGATGCGCGAAGCGATATCCGGGAGATCAAGGTCTTGGGAGACTGGGCATATCTCCGCAACCACTTGGAAGTTGCCATGTCGTCGCCGAGGGGGAAAAAGACCACGCGCCGCTCGGGCTACACACTATCGATCCTGCGGAAAACATCTGCGGGAGCCTGGCTTCTGGTGCGTGACGCCAACCTGCTCTCCGAGAACAAAGCGGCGTAGCGAGAACGTTTGCGATCATTCTTTTGTGATCGCGAAGCAGCTGCAAGCGCGGCCGATCTTTCGTAAAGTCCCGTCCCCGTTTGTTTTGGATCCAATGGAGACTACCCATGACGAAGCTCCGTCTGTCGCGTCGCTCACTCATGACCGCCGCGGCTGCTTTCACGGGCGCAGGTGTGTTGCCCGAATTTGTGGCCGCTCAAACCGCTCCGGCGAAGGGTCAGGCGCCGTTCTTCTACAACTTCAAGCTTGGCGATCTGCAGGGCACCGTCGTGTCCGATGGACCCGTCGGGCCCCTTGGCAAGGCCGGCGATCTTTACGCCAATGCACCCAAAGAGGAGCTTCACCAGCTGCTTTCCGAGACGTTTGCGGACGAGCAACTGATCCTGGAGGAGAACATCCTGGTGTTGCGGCTCGGCGACCGACTCGTGCTGTTCGATACTGGCGTAGGTCCAGCGAAAGCGTTCGGACCCAACAGCGGTCAGCTGCTGCAGAATCTGGCTGCTGCTGGCATCGACAAGAATGCGATCAACGCGGTCGTAATTACCCACGCTCATCCGGATCATTGTTGGCAATTGGTCGCCGAGACTGGCGCCCCTAACTTCCCCAATGCCCAGATCTATATGACGGAGGCGGATTTCAGCTTCTGGACCGATGAGGCCAAGCTCACAAATGATGCCATCAAAGGCATGATCGAGGGCACCAGAAAAGTTCTCCTGCCGCTCAAGGAGCGGATCACCTTCATTGAGGATGGCAAGGAGATCCAGCCTGGCGTCCAGGCCATGTTCACGCCTGGCCATACCGTCGGGCACATGAGCTTTGTGTTGACCGCCGGCACGCAAAGCCTGCTCCTGATCGGCGACGTCGTACACCATTCTATCGTGTCGGTCGAGCGGCCCAAATACGCCTTCGGCTTCGACACGGATGCCAATTTGGGGATCGAGACGCGGCTGAAGACGCTCGACATGCTGGCCAGCACACGCATGCCGGTTCTGTCGTTTCATTTTCCTTGGCCGGGCATCGGTCATGTCGGGCGATCGGGCGATGCCTATCGCTTCCACCCGCTACCCATGCGAGCGAGCCTGTAGCAGAGAACGCTCCGAAGAGGAGAAGCAACGATGCGTTTCATGGTTTTTGTGAAAGCAACGAAAGACTCCGAGGCGGGTGTCATGCCGGATGAGAGGATTCTCACCGAGATGGGGAAATTCAACGAGGAGCTGGTGAAAGCAGGAGTCATGCTTGCCGGCGACGGCTTGCAACCCTCGTCGAAAGGCGCTCGCGTGCGCTTCGACGGCAATGAGCGCAAAGTGACTCATGGACCGTTCGGCGACACGAAGGATCTGGTCGCTGGCTATTGGATCTGGCAATGCAATTCGCTGCGAGAGGCGATCGACTGGCTCAAACGCGCTCCATTCGACGGCGGCGCCGAGGTCGAGATTCGTCAAATCTTCGAATTGTCGGACTTCGGCGAAAGCCAGGCTGTCGAGCAGCACAAAAAGCTGCGCGACAAGCTGGCGCAGGGCAGGCCGGGCCGCTGACAGGAGCAATCACGGTCAGTCGCCAATCGGCTCGGCCAGGAGATCGACCGCGCGCGCGAGCTGCGGATCCTTGCCGCCGGCATAGCGTATGTCGAAGGGCACGGAATCCAATGGGGTGACGCCCCGGCCCTCGAGGCGTTGTCCATCGACAGAGACATCGGCGACAGCAAGAACGAGCAAGCCGCCGTTCGACAGAAGATAAGCGCGCCCGGCGAGGAGGGCTCCGGCGCTGCGCGTGCCCACGACAGGGCCGAGTCCATATTTCTTGAACCCGTAGGCCAGCACTTCCTTGCCGCTGCGGGTGCCCTCATTGATCAGCAAGGCTACCGGCTTGCGCCATTTGCCGTTGACCACATCCTCCTGGCCGCGGCGGTCGGTGAGGATCATGGTTGGACTGCGAGGATTGAAGATGTCGAGATAGTTCGGATCTGCGCCGCCCCAGCCGTCGCGAAGGTCCCATATGAGGGCATCGGCATCTTTGAGCGTTCCGCTCGTCATCAGGTCCTCCAAGAGCTCCTGATAGGCAGAGCGCGCGTAGGACCAAACATGCACATAGCCGATCTTTCGCCCGCCACGCTCAATGAGCCGGGCGCTGTTTGCCATCGCGATCCGGTACATCTCGTTTGGCCGCAACCGCCGCGGCACGACCACGAGTTTCCGTATTTCCCCCCGTGCATGCCGCCGAATGGTGAGGGCGACTTCCCGTCCGGCCTTGTTGCTGAACGATCGCACGGGCTCGAAGGGTGTACCGTCCACCGCAATCAGCTCGTCGCCGACCATCAGCTTCGCGGCCGCGGCAGGAAAACCGTCGAACACTCCAGACACGAAATGCCGGCCTTCGATCGCGCGGCTCGCAATGCCGATCCCGACGTAAGACACTTCACCACCGGGAAAGTGTTTCGGCAACTCTCGCCGCAAGCCGCCCGCGAAAATATCGGCTAAATCGTAATAGGCCGTTTCGTCGGGCGTGTAGTAGGCAGTGTGAGATGCGCCGAGCTTCGCGAGCATTTGATTGATCAGGCCAGCGAGGTCGCCGCCCCGCTCGGTTACCCGTGATCGATAATGTCTGCCTAGCGCCGCCCAATTCAGCCCCTTCATACTCGGATCGTAGAAGGAATCGCGAACGCGTGACCAGACTTCGTTGA
The DNA here is from genome assembly GCA_036554625.1 of Aestuariivirgaceae bacterium. Classification (GTDB taxonomy): domain Bacteria; phylum Pseudomonadota; class Alphaproteobacteria; order Rhizobiales; family Aestuariivirgaceae; genus DATBLQ01. The sequence goes on along the minus strand of DATBMX010000347.1, from coordinate 6,533 downwards.
AGACCCTGAGGTCGACAAGCTTCGCCGAGTTCGGCACGTGCGTCGTGGGGATATCGTCGGCAAACACACCAACTGCAGATCCCGGGATGATCGCGAGCAGGCTTGCCGCCATGACAAAAGCGAAAGGGGTCCGCGACAGGCTTCGCAGTCGGTTGGTCATGGTTTCTCCAAGGCTAGGGAACCGATGCATCGGCCATTATCGGCTCAGACGCCGCTCAAGCAGCCTTTCTCCGATGAGACAGTCCATGCGAGGCGCCGGTCGCATCTCGCTCGCCAGCATCAACCGCGGCGGCAGTCCGGCGATTTCGAGCAGGAGCTTGCGCCTCACGGCGAGGGCGAACTGCGACATATCATGCACGGGAATCAGGAAAGCTCCTGGTCCTCCGATGACACAGTCCTCGTAATAGATATCCAAATTGGGGATGGAATATGGACCGAAGCGCTTGAACACCAGAGGCAAGCCATTGATGGTAATGCCCGCCGCCGTGACAGTCTCGCGCACAGGCTCGATCGGCGATCCTCGATTATTGGGCCCGTCGCCGGAGATATCGATCACCTGCCGTGCGCTCGTGAATTCGTTGCTAGCGAACGCGGCGGCGGAATAGAGCAGGCCTGCCGATATGGACGTCCACATATAGCGGCCGCGGGTGGTCGACGACAGCCGACGGGAAAAATCCTGCGCGGCATCTTCTCCATCTATAACGGTCCAGGGGATGACGGTCGCCTGGCTCTGGGGACCGGCCCACTCGACATAGGTCACGGCGATGCGACCTAAAGGACCGGATTTGATCGCCGAGATCACTTCGACATGGCGGAACGCAGCCACATAGCCTTCGCGCTGCAAGTCGAGCTCGTCGAGATCCATCGAGCGCGAAACATCGACGGCCAGCACCAGTTCAAGATCAACCTCCGTCGGGGCCGCCGCGGCGGGCAGCGAGGTGAGAAGGGCGAGAGCGGAAATCAAAGCGACGGCGGACGGCATGTGCGGGCCTCACAGGCTATTGACCGGTGGGCTCATAGTTCATGGTCAGTAGGGCAGAGGTGAGGCGAGACGGCCATGGTTTCCGCTAACCGGCAAATTGGCCGTCGGGAAGGCCCTTCACCCGGGGGTCACAGGCGAATATCGAGCCAGCCAAAGGCTGTTCGGAGAGTTCCGCGTCACTCAGTCCGTAGCGCACCGTCGTCACGTAAAGCGTGTCGAGGTCCGCTCCCCCAAAGATGCAGCTCGTCACGCGGCGGCAGGGGAATTCGACGATGCGATCGATCGTGCCGTCGGGCGCCCAGCGGATGATGCAGCCGCCGTCCCAGCGGGCATTCCACAAGAAGCCCTCGGCATCGATCGTTGAGCCGTCGGGCAGACCGTAGGTTCCGGTATCGGCATTTGCAAAGATGCGGCGGTTGGAAATCATGCCTGAGGGCGCATCGAAGTCATAGGCATAGATGGCGTCAAGCGTATCGGCGAAATACATGGTGCGTTCGTCGGGAGCCCAGGCGAAGGTGTTGGCGATGCCCAGCCCTTGCTCGAACACCGTCACGCTGCCATCGCCATCAATGCGATAGAGACCCCCGGTATTGGCGGTGATCGGCATTTCGCTCATGTCCTCGGCGAAATTGTTCATCATCGTACCGTACCAGAAGCGCCCCTGCCGGTCGCACTTGCCGTCATTCGAGCGGTTCTGCGGCTTGTCGCGCTCAGGCTCGACGAAGCGTGTTCCGGTGCCGGTGCGAGGATCGAAGAAATCAATACCCCTATGAGAAGCAACGATCAGACCGCCCGAGCGGCGGACGGAAATCGCCGTCACCATTTCGGGCATGGGCCAACCCATGTGATCGCCAGTCCGCGGATCCCAGCGCTTTATCGTCTTGGACGGCACATCGGTCCAATAGAGCGCCAGCTCGCCGGGATGCCAGCAGGGCCCCTCGCCAAGCCGATCCATCGCCTCGAAAACGCATTGAGGCTGAGCCATGAAACGCTCCGATGACACCAACCAGGCTAGTGATCATGGCGCTCGAGAGAGTGTCAAGCCCAGCGCACCCGTCCTGCTGGACAAATGCCACACCGTCCACGATCATCGCCCCGCATGGACTCGCCGATGAACGATCTTCCGCTGCACGAGCCACCGCCGGCAGAAAGGCAAGGCAAGCATCCGCTTGTGCGCTTGCGCGGCATCAGCAAGCACTATGGCAATGTGAGCGCAGTAAAGGATCTCGATCTCGACATTCACCGCACTGACTTCCTCGCCATTCTTGGCCCGTCGGGCTGCGGGAAAACCACGCTCCTGCGCATCATCGGCGGCTTCGTCGCGCCGACCACCGGAACGGTGGAAATCGACGGCAGGGATGTCACCCATTGGGGGCCGGAAAAACGGCCGACGAATACGGTCTTTCAGGGCTATGGCCTGTTTCCGCACATGAGCGTGAGGCAGAACATCGCCTATGGCCTCAAGACGGCAGGGCGGCCGAAACCGGAGATACAGCAACGCGTAGACCGCGCCATTGCCCTCGTCAGGCTCGAGGAGTTCGTGGACCGCTCCATCGACCAGCTTTCAGGCGGGCAGCAGCAGAGGGTGTCGCTGGCTCGCGCGCTCATCATGGAGCCGCAGGTTCTCTTGCTCGACGAGCCCCTAGCGGCACTCGATCTCAAGCTTCGGCAGGCGATGCAGGAGGAGCTCAGGCGAATCCACCGACAGATCGGCGGCACGTTTGTCTTCGTGACTCATGACCAGGGGGAAGCCCTGGGACTCGCCAATCGTATCGCGGTGATGGACAACGGCGAGGTCATCCAGGAAGGAGGACCCGAGGAAATCTACTCCGCGCCCAAGACGCGCTTCGTGTCGACCTTCATCGGCGAGGCCAATATCTTCATCGGCACCCGCAAACAGGGGGTCGTGCACCTCGATCCGGGCGCGAGCGTCAGCGCGCCAGGGGCGGATGGTGCGGTTACGGCCGTGGTGCGCCCGGAGGCGATGCAGATCGCCCGCACGAAGCTATCGACGGAGGTCGAGCTCGACGGCACGCTCGTCGATATCATCTATCTCGGCGGCTTCGTGAAATATGTCGTGGCGCTTGCTTCGGGGCAGCGCGTGGCCGTGCACAATTCCAGCGGTGCGCTGCGCCGCTCTCTTGCCCTCAACGATCCTGTCAAAGTCGGCTGGAGCGCGGAAGACCAGCGTGTTGTCGAAGGCTAGCCGCGATAGCGCGTGAGCCAGAGCGCCACCAGCGTGGCGCCAATCGTCATGACCAATATCAGCGTGCCGACGGCGTTGGCAGCCGGCGTGACAGTGGTGCGGATCATCGCAAATACGAAGGTCGGCAAGGTCATGCCTTTGCCGATGGTAAAGAAGGTGATGACGAAATCGTCGAGCGACAGGGCGGTGGCGATCAGCGCGGCGCCGATGACGGTGGGGCTGATGATCGGGAGCGTCACGGTGAAGAAGGCACGCAGCGGGGACGCCCCGAGATCGCGGGCGCTCTCGACGACGCGGAAATCGAAGTTTCGCAAGCGCGCATAGACAACGAGGACGACAAACGGGAGGGCAAAGAGCAGATGGCTCATCACCACAGTCTGCGGACCCATGGGAAAGCGCGCGCGGGAATAGAAGCTGAGCAGGGCGACGCCCAGCACGAGGGGCGGGAGCATCAAGGGCAGGCAGAGCAGGGCCGCGGCGAGCCTGGCGCGCCAGGCATCGAGCTGGGCCAGGCCCAAAGCGGCCATGGTGCCGATGATGGCGGAGAGAACGCCCACCGTGCCGCTGATGATGAGGCTGTTACGCAAGGCGGGCAGAAAGTTCGGATTGGCCAGCATCGCCTGCCACCAGCGCAGCGACAGCGCTTCGATGGGGAAGGCCGACTGCGGCCTGTTCGTGAAGGCAAACAGCACGACCAGCAGGAGGGGAGAGATGAGGAAGACGACGAAGATCAAACCCACGCCGCTCCAGAGAAAATTTCCGGGCCTGTTCATCGCGGCCGCCATTGCGCCAGGAGGAAGATGGCAAAGAGAATGACGGCAAGCGACGAGCCGAGGGTGACGAAGGACATGGCCGCACCCATGGGCCAATTGCCGAGGCCGCCGAACTGCGGCGCGATCTGAACGCCGATCATGTTCACCTTGCCGCCGACGAGCTGCGGGGTGAGGTAGTCGCCCGCGGCAAGTAGGAAGCAGAGCGCAAAGGCCGCCATGATCCCGGGGTGAGAGCGCGGCACGATGATATCGGAGAAGCGCCGCCATGCGCCGGCACCCAGATCGCGTGCAGCCTCGAGCTCAATATCGGTGATGCCCCGCATGGAGGCGTAGATCGGCAGAATGGCCAGGGGCATGAGGAAGTTGATCAGCGTCAGGACGACGGCGCCGACGTTGTAGAAGAGCCAAGGCAAGGGCTCATCGATGAGCCCCAGCGCGAGAAGCGCAGTATTCAGCACGCCGGTGATGCCGAGAATCGTCATCCAGGCGTAAATCTTCATCAGATAGCCGCCGAACAGGGTGATCAGCGCCACGAACAAGAGCGTCGGTCCCCAGCGGCCGGCCTTGAAGCGGATGAGATAGGCATAGGCGAAACCCAACGCCGTCGTCAGAGCCGCAACGAGCAGAGCCAGAGAAAGAGTGAAAATCAAAGTCGGCAAATGAAGCTCGAACACCTGGCCGTAGTTCAGAAAGGTGAAGTCCGGCTGCAGCCTGAACAGGCGAACCCGCCAGAAGCTTATGACGAGGAAGTAGGCCAGCGGCAGAACGAAAAGCGCGCCGAACACGACGGCGGCGGGAGCCAGCAGCAAATAGGTGGCGGCGCGGTCGCGCATCTAGCGGGCTATGGTCTCTTTGAGCGACATCAGGCCCTTGAAGGCCGTATAGCCTGAATCGACGGGAAACACACCGCCGGTGATGCGGCTCGCCCTGTCGGAGAGGAGGAAAGCGGCGAAGGCGGCAATCTCCTCCGGCTGGAGAATGCCCATGAGGTGGAGGTCCTCGATCTTCTTGCGGTCGGCGGGATCGCTCATGAACGGCGCCTGATGCGGCGTTTCGACGAAGCCCGGGCATATCGCGTTGACGCGCACGCCTTGCGGAGAAACGCCGGCAGCGAAGGAGCGCGTCATGGCGACGACGCCGCCCTTGGCAGCCGTATAACCGTCGATGCCGGCCTGGCCAATGAGTGCATCGGTCGTCGCCGTCAACAGGATGGAGCCCGAGCCCTGCTTCAGCATTTGCCGCCCCACGTACTTGCAGCAATAGAAGGTGCCGCTCAACACGAGATCGATGATCTCGTGCCACGTCTCCTCGGCAAGCTCGGTGGCGCGGGAATCGCGGCGATTGATCAGCGGCACGTTCATGGCATTGTGAAACAACCCGTCGATGCGGCCGGAGCCTTCGACCGCGCGGGCAACGACGTCCTGGACTGCTTGCGCGTCGCGGACATCAAGTGACGCAAAGGCGGCGTGGCCGCCAAGCTCCTTGACGACCTTTTTGCCGCGGTCCTCGTCGATGTCGGCGACGATCACGCTTGCGCCTTCCGCCGTGAAGGCGTGCGCACCGGCGCGACCGATGCCAGAGGCGCCCCCTGTCACGATGATGATCTTGCCATCAAGGAGAGGCATTTGGAGATGAGGGAGCAGGAATGCACCCGCTCCCGCAGTGCGAATCTAGGCCGCCTTGAACCTCTGATAGGCCGCCTGCCAATCGGAGTAGCTCGCATGCTTGCCGTCGGGCTCGAGCGGCGGCATGGGGAAGAACTTCGCCTTCTGCTCGAACTCGGCCAGATTGTCATAGGGGTAAAGCGCGCGAGTCGCGGGCTGCAGCTTCTCTACGGCTTCGGGAATGACGATCGCCTGGAAGGTCTTCTCGCCGAAAGCGACCTGGCCATCGACGCTCAGAACCTGATCGGCGCATTTGTGCGCGGCCTCGAGATTGGGCGCTCCCTTGGCGAAGCAATAGCTGTCGAGCCACGCAAAGGTGCCTTCCTTCGGATAAGTGAACTCGATCGTTTTTCCGGCGTCGCCGGCAAATTTCTTGAGGAACTCGCCGCCGCTGAAGGTGATGACCACCTCGTTGCGGGCAAGCGCATTGGCGAGCTCGCCCCAGCTCACGGCGAGCTGACGCACCTGTTCCTTTTTCAGCTTGATGAGGAATTCGGTCGCCTGGTTGAGCTGATCCTGGGTGAGCATGGTCGGGACTTCGGCATCGGTCGCAAGGATCGCCGCCAGCATCTGGTTGCCGATCGGATCGTCCATCATGCCAACCTTCCCCTTGTATTCGGGCTTGAAGACATCCATCCACGATTCAGGCGCCGTCGTGATGGCGGCCGGATCATAGGCCATGGGCCCCGACCCCCAGGTGAATGGCACGGCATAGCGCTTGCCGCTGACGATGAGATTGGAATCGTTGCGGAAGACTTCCGGCACCTTGGCAAGATTGGGAACTTTCGACTCGTCCACGGGCTCGAGCAGGTCGGCAGCCACCATGAAGGGGATATAGCCCATGTAAGGCGTCACGATATCGATCTGACCGGCACCTCCTGCAGAGAGACGGCTGATGATCTCGTCAT
>DATBMX010000286.1:0-5225 GCA_036554625.1 Aestuariivirgaceae bacterium | reverse complement strand
ACCTTTGCCACGCTCAAGAAGATGGAGCGCCTTCAGGGCCATTTCTACAACTGGTATGCAACGGCTGACTTGCGGCCCTTGGAACCGAGATACGTGTCGACCGTCGATAGCGGAAATATGGCGGGTCACCTCATCGTCTTGGCCAATGCATGCAGAGACTGGAAGGACGATCCCTACGGAAGTGTCGGGGCGCTCAATGGCATTCAAGATTGTCTGGATCTGGTCGCGGAGAGTCTGGAAACGCTGCCAGCCGACAAACGTGCCATGGCAAAGGCACGCAAACATGTCGCCGAAAGACTGGAAACTGTCTCGAATTCCCTCCAGAAGGCGCGCTCATCCCCCGAGATGCTACTGGTCAGGCTTCTGGAGCTGTCGATCCAGACAACGCAACTCGTGGAAATCGTCGAGCATCAAACGAAAGAGAACCCGGACGCCTGGGGCACGGAGGTTCTCCTTTGGCTCAGGGCCGCGCATCAGACGATAGAAAGTCACTATCGAGACATCACGGCAAGCAGCGAGATGATGCGTACGCTCAGCCAGCGGCTGGAGCGCATCGAAAACGATGCTAGAAGCATGGCCCTAGCCATGGATTTCGGCTTCCTGCTCAACCAGCAGCGTAACCTATTGTCGATCGGCTACAGGGTTACGGATAGTTCTCTCGATGAATCGAGCTATGACATGCTTGCATCAGAGGCGCGGCTTGCCAGCTTTCTCGCCATTGCCAAAGGTGATGTCCGTACAAAGCACTGGTTCCGGCTTGATCGCACCGTCACAGCAGTGGAATGGGGAGCGGCGCTGATCTCATGGTCGGGCTCGATGTTCGAGTACTTGATGCCCATGCTTGTCATGAAGACGCCACCGGGCGGTATTCTTGACCAAACAAATCGTCTGGCAGTGCGAAAGCAGGTTTCCTATGGGATGAAGCTGGGTATCCCCTGGGGAATCTCAGAATCCGCCTTCAACGGGCGCGACGTCGAGTTCACCTATCAATATTCAAACTTCGGCGTCCCCGATCTGGGCCTCAAGCGCGGCTTGGCAGATGACAGAGTCGTCGCTCCTTATGCTACGGCACTCGCCGCCATGGTGGCACCGAAGGAAGCTGTGCGCAATTTCGAGAGCCTGCGCCGGGAAGGAGGCCTCGGGCAATATGGCTACTACGAGGCACTGGACTATACACCAAGGCGCGTGCCGGAAGGACAGCGCGTCGCGATTGTCAGGGCATTCATGGCCCATCACCAGGGAATGACCATAGTCGCGATTGCCAATGCGCAACGCAACGGCGCTTTTCGAGAGTGGTTTCACAGGGAGCCAATGGCCCGGGCAACGGAGCTGCTGCTGCAGGAGCGCGCTCCGCGCGGGGTTCCGGTTACACATGCGCGGGCAAAGTATCTCGAAACCCAATTGGCGGTCGGAGAAAGCCCTCCGCCTGTTATCCGCACGGTTGACAACGTGCACACCCGTGCGCCCATCACCCATCTTCTCTCAAACGGCCAGTTTACGACGATGATCACGGCCGCCGGTTCGGGCTACAGCCTGTGGAACGGAGTCGCACTCACGCGATGGCGGGAAGATCCGACAGCCGACGACTGGGGCACTTTCATCTATCTCAAGGATCTGAAGAATGGCCATGTCTGGTCCGTCGGCCACCAGCCGATCGGAGAGGAAGCCGACTCATACGAGGCGTCATTTGCCGAAGACAGGGCCGAAATCGCAAGGCGAGACGGACCGATCACAACGACGATGGACTGCGTGGTCTCTCCCGAGGATGCCGCAGAGGTTCGCCTCGTCAGCCTACACAACTCTGGCCGGAAAACGAGCAAGATCGAACTGACCTCTTACATGGAACTGGTCATGGCGCCCGCTTCGGCCGACGCAGCGCATCCAGCGTTTTCAAAGTTATTCATCGAAACGGAGTATCACGCCGAAACTGGGGCGCTGATAGCGAGGCGACGGCAACGGGCGGATACGGATGCTGAAATCTGGATGGCGCACCTCGGCGTCGTCGAGGGACCGCGTTCAATGCAGATTGAGGCCGACACCGATCGATATCGGTTTCTTGGGCGTGGGAATGACGTCCGCTCCCCGGCGGCCATCATCGACGACATACGGCTTTCCGAAAGCTTCGGAGCAGTTCTTGATCCGATTTTCTCGCTTCGGTTCAAACTGCGCATTCCTCCTGGGGGAACGGTGAAATGTGCCCTGTGGACGATGGTGGCTGATAACCGCAGCCAGTTGCTTGAAATGATCGATCGTCACCGACACGCGCAAGCCTTCGAGCGGGCTGCGATTCTGGCCTGGACGCATGCACAAATTCAACTTAGGCATCTTGGAATAACCCCGGAGTATGCTGCCGTTTACCAGCAGCTCGCTGGACACCTTATCTATGCTCAATCCTCCCTAAGACCTCCATCGCAGCAACTGCGCAGGGGCATAACGAGCCAAGCCGCTCTTTGGCCGCTGGGCATATCGGGCGATCTTCCCATCGTGCTTGTCCGCATCGACGAACCTGAGGACCTCGATGTGGTCCGCCAATTGATGAGAGCGCATGAATACTGGAGACTAAAGCAATTCTCCGTCGATCTGGTCATTCTCAACGACAGAGCCTCCTCTTATCTGCAGCATCTGCATACGGCTCTTGAAACCCTTGTCAGGACAAGCTCCGCGCACAGGGCAGGGCGGGACGGAGGCAGTGTCCACATTCTTCGATCCGATCAGCTCTCGCAGGAGGCGCTGACTGCCTTGCCATGCCTTGCACGAGCCACGATTGTGGCGCGCCGGGGCTCGCTGTCCGATCAGTTGAACCGGATCGTTGACTCCGAAGCCGTTCTGCCCGTGCAGGCTCAGGCTCGCAGCTGGAAGGCGAGCGATACGAGCGCGATCACCAGCAGGCTCGAGTTTTTCAATGGGCTGGGAGGCTTCGACGGGGACGGGACGGAGTATGTGACCGTGCTGGACGACGGCCGCATGACTCCCAGCCCATGGATCAACATTATCGCCAACCCACATTTCGGTTTTCAGACTGCAGCTGAAGGGGGAGGCTACACCTGGTCCGAGAATAGCAGGGACTTTCAATTGAGCGGTTGGTCCAACGATCCGGTGAGCAACCGACCGTCGGAAGTCTTCTATGTCAGAGACGAATCAAATGGTGCGTTGTTCGGACCGACGCTGCTGCCCATCAGGGACGGGCAGGGGCCCTACGTCGCGCGCCATGGTCAGGGTTACAGCATCTTCGAGCATTCGGCTCACCAGATCAGCATGACGTTGGAACAGTTTGTTCCCTTGGCCGACTCGATCAAGATATCGCGGTTGCGGTTGAAGAATCTGTCCTCCTCGCGAAAGCAACTGTCTGTGGCGGCCTATGTGGAATGGGTGTTGGGCGCCTTGCGGACCCAATCTGCACCTTTCATCAGCACGGAAATTGACGCACAGACCGGGGCGATGTTCGTACGAAATCCATGGAACGTGCGCTTTGGAAATCGCATCGCGTTTGTCGATCTCGGTGGCGAGCAGAGTGAATGGACAAGCGATCGCCGCGAGTTCATCGGCCGGCACGGGTCGCTCTCCAGGCCCCTCGCAATGACGCAGAATCTTGAATTGCTGAATACGACCGGCGCAGGCCACGATCCATGCAGCGCCCTCAAGGCGACGATCTCGCTGGCGCCGCAGGAAAGCCGGGATATCGTTTTTCTTCTCGGCGTGGCTGCCGATGTGCAGGCCGCACAGACTCTCCTGACTCGATATCGCCAGCAGAACCTCGATGAGGTGCTCGAAAATACGCGTCGACACTGGCGAGATCTGTTAGGGGCGGTTCAAGTCAAGTCACCCGACCGTGCTCTCGATATCATGCTGAATGTCTGGCTCCCCTATCAGACACTCGCCTGCCGGCTGTGGGCACGATGTGGATTCTATCAGGCGAGCGGCGCATACGGCTTTCGCGACCAGCTGCAAGATTGCTTGGCGCTGTTATGGTTCAGACCAGAAATTTCAAGAGAGCATTTGTTACGGGCAGCTTCCAGGCAATTCCGAGCGGGCGATGTCCAGCATTGGTGGCTGCCGCTTACGGGCCAAGGCATTCGCACCCGTATTTCGGATGATCCCTTCTGGCTCGCGTACTGCACAGCCCGGTATATTACTTTTACAGGGGATGTTCACGTTCTCGATGAGGAAGTCAGCTTTCTCGAAGGCCAGACATTGGCAGCGCATGAACATGATGCTTTCTTCGAGCCCCAAGTCAGTCAGGAGTCAGCAACGCTCTTTCAGCATTGCGTCAGGGCCCTGAAGCATGGCCTCACCGAGGGTCCACATGGGCTGCCTCTTTTCGGAACAGGAGACTGGAACGATGCAATGAACCGGGTCGGTCACCTGGGCAAAGGCGAGAGCGTGTGGCTGGGATGGTTCGCCTACACCACGCTTGCCTTGTTCTTGCCGATCGCCGAGAGGCGCGGGAAGAAGGCTTTCGTCAACAAATGGCGGCAGTATTTGACGAAACTCAGATCCGCTCTGGAAAATTCAGCGTGGGATGGGAGCTGGTATAGGCGCGGCTATTTCGACGACGGCACGCCTCTGGGGTCTGGGTCAAGCGAAGAATGCCGTATTGATGCTCTCGCTCAATCCTGGGCGGTGATATCTGGTGCAGCAGATCCGGCGCGACAGCGCCAAGCAATGGCGGAAGTCGACAGGCAGCTAATTCGGCCGCAAGACGGAGTAGCCGCTCTCTTTACTCCCCCGTTTGACAAGACTCATCTCGACCCCGGATATATCAAAGGATACCCGCCGGGTATTCGTGAGAACGGCGGTCAATATACTCATGCTTCTTGCTGGACGGTATTTGCCTTGGCCGAACTGGGGCAGACTGACAAGGCTCACAAGCTTTTTGCGATGCTCAATCCCATCAATCATTCAAGCACTTTGGCAGAGGTGGAGGGCTATCGTGTCGAGCCCTATGTCGTTGCGGCAGACGTTTATTCGGTCGCACCGCACATCGGACGCGGTGGGTGGACATGGTATACTGGATCGGCTGGCTGGCTTTATCAGGCAGGTTTGCAGGCGGTTCTAGGCTTGCAGATGACGGGGGATCGTTTGCACGCAAGACCATGCATCCCGGAAGATTGGGATGGATTCGAAGTCACCATAATGCGCGGCAAAACTCGATATCAAATAGAAGTCACGCGTAAAGGATCAAAGGCAATAACATCGTCAGATCAAGAATCGAAATCCGCCAGCAT
>DATBMX010000265.1:0-16250 GCA_036554625.1 Aestuariivirgaceae bacterium | reverse complement strand
ACTACAACCCTGATCTGGTCTCCGCGGCATACATCACCGACGAGATTGCCATTGATCCACACGGAATAGCTGATCTGCTTCGTCCGCTGCTCCGTGTCACCCAGGGAATAACCCTGCGCACGTCATCATCCGTCATAGGGGTCGGCGTTCGGCGGAAGGGATATGTCGTTCACCTCGCAGATCAGGATCGGGACGGCCCCTTCGCTGCTGTTGTGAACGCGCTCTGGGCCAATCGTTGGATAGCGGATGCATCATTGGGCCATTCCAGCGCTGAGACCTCGCTGACGCGGGTGAAGCTGGGAATCAGCCTGAAACATCCTTCCAGGGTGCCCACGTTCACTGCAATGCTCGGCCGGTTTGGCGATGTGGTGCAATATCCAAGTGGCCGAGTTTATTTTTCTTGGTACCCTGACTGCATGGTCGGCGCTATCAAATCGAAAAGACCCCGCAATTGGGAACGCTACTTGCAAAGTTTCGATGGCCCGACCCTGGCCGAACGAAGCCTTGCCGCTCTGACGCGGATCTGTCCTCCGCTTGCTGATATTTCGCCCCATGCCGCCAGGAATATTGCTGGAGGAGCGATTATCGCCTTCGGTGAATCAGATATCGATGATCCTCACAGCAGGCTTCACCAAAGGCATCAAATTGGTATCTCCTCCTGGGACAGTTATCATTCTGTGAACACCGGTAAATATACCCTTGGACCTCTTCTTGCATCATGCGTCGCCGATCGAATTTCTCCCTCGGCAAGACAATGATACGAACAGGTGCCTGAAGCATGGCGAGAGTAACTTTATGCGTTCCCATTTTTGAAGCGGGCCCGTTTCTTAAGGAGACCCTTGACGCGATCAGTCGGCAGAATTTCTCCGATTTTAGAGTAATGATGTCCGTTGACCGAGGCAGCGATAATTCAGCGGCAATCTGCAGTGAGCGCTTGAACGATTCCCGCTTTTCTTTGGTTGAGCAGTCAGATCGTCTTGGTTGGGTCGGGAATTGCAATTGGCTCATTCGCCACGTGGAGACGGAATTTTTTTGCATAATTCCGCATGACGACATCATTCACCCAGACTATCTCGGTTTGCTTCTGAATTTTCTCGGCAGCCAACCCGAGGCGGTGAATGTATTCTGTGATCTTCAGGGATTTGGCGACAGTTCGCCATTCGTTGTGCAGAACGAGGTTCGCGGACCCACGCTTAGGCGCGTCATCGATGTCCTTCTCAATCATTTTCCGTCGGTTTCGTTTCGAGGGTTGACCAGAATCGGTTCAAGGAACGACCCGCCGCTCTTGCCCGACACGCTGGAGGGTCACTGGGCGGCCGATACGGCGTGGCTCATGACGCTTGCACTTCGTGGTGAACTCTGTCGATTGCCGGCTACGCTGTACAGAAAGCGCTATCATTCATGCTCTGTGCATGCATCCTGGTGGAGTGGCGGCGAGGTTGGTCCATCACTTGTGAAGCTTACAGCTTTGCTGCGTCGGCTTGCTTTGCTCGCGGCTGCAAATGAATCCGAGCGACAACTCGTTACGCTCGCTGCGGTCATGCGGCTTTGCGGGATTGGAGATGCAGGTTTTCCTTATGACCGGCTGGGAAGAGCCATGATCCTCATGGCGTTTGCTCATGAGGTTGGCGTTGACGATCTGCAGATCGACCAGAACAAGCTGCTGCGGCTGGCTGAAGCGGGACCATTGAACGCAGCGCTGTATTGTCAGCAGGGCATGCGTTCACTTGCATCCGGAAAGTACCTCAAAGCGCAACAGCAATTTCGCAAGGCGAGCGACGCAGACCCCCTGTCCAGTGTCGCCGAAAGGGAGCTGGCGAAATTGGAGAAGCTCTCGACAGCGACGGCGCAACGAACGGCATCCTAGCCATGCCCGCGTCGTAGTCGGCCTTTGACGCGGGCGTATTGGGCAACCACGCGCTTGCACTAGAGCGATGGATCATTATAGTGCAACCAGGAGGTTGCACATGAACAAGATCGAAAAGCAAGTCACCCTGCGAGCACCGGTGTCGCGTGTTTGGCAGGCGATCACTGACGCCCAGGAGTTCGGACGCTGGTTCGGGGTGAGGCTTGATGGACCGTTCCTCGCTGGCAGGACGATCACCGGTACGTTCGATGAAGATCTCAACGAGGCCGCGGTCCGCGACTACCAAAGGAGCCTCGGTCTCCCGCTATCGAAGGTGAACATCCCCGTAAAGGGTGCCGTATTCTGCACGGTGGAACGCATCGAGCCGGAGCATTATTTCAGTTTTCGCTGGATTCCCTACGCCATCGATGCCGAAACAGACCCGCAGAACGAGCCTACGACACTGGTTGAGTTTCGCCTCGAGAAGGTCGCCGAAGGGACACTCCTGACGATCACCGAGTCGGGCTTCGATCGTGTCCCGCCGCATAGGCGTGAGCGCGCGTTCCGCATGAACGATCACGGCTGGGCTGGACAGGCGGAGAACCTCAGGAAGCATGTCGAAAGCAACTGAGATGGCCGTCGCAAACCTGTTCTTCGCTCTTGGCGACGGGACGCGGCTCGCGGTGGTGAAAAGGCTGAGTGCCGCAGGCGCCTTGTCGGCTACGTCGCTTGCCGGCGGCGCCAAGGTGACGAGGCAGGCGATCGTGAAACATTTGCGGGTATTGCACGGTGCAGGCCTTGTGACCCATGAAAAGCGCGGTCGCGAGGTTCTCTACGCCCTCGAGGCGCGGCGGTTTGCCGAAGCACGTGCGTTCCTCGACGGCGTCTCCGCAGGCTGGGATCGCGCCATCGAGCGCCTGCGCCGCATTGTCGAAGGTCCGCCAAAGACGCCTATCGCGCCGAGGCGATCAGCAGCAACCCGCCGATTGCCAGCACGGCGCTCCACAGCATGTCGAAATTGATCCAGGCGCGCCGGAGCAGCGACAGCCCTACCCAGCGATAGACGATGAAAGCGATGGAGCCGGTCGCAAGCAGCATGGCCGCTGTGTGGATTGCGCCGGCCGCCAAGGCTGTGCCGAGCGAGCTCGACACGGCCGTATGGCTATGGGCATGCGCTTTCTCGATCGGCAGCAGGGCGGGAAGCAGCATCAATCCTGCGCCGTGCAACAAGGCCATGATGAACGACCATAGCCCGAGCCCAACCATGCCCGTCGTCATTCCGATTCGCAGCCGGTGTCGATGACCATAGAGCAAATGCCAGCACGCCCACGCGATGAGGGCGAGGCCGCAGCCGACTGCGAGAAGCGACATGTCGACGAACGTGCCGGCAGTCAGCACGATGACAATCGTCACGAAAACAGCCGCTGCGTGCCCGAAGGCGATGGGAATGAGCGATGCGAGCAAAACTCGTTCGCTTTGGCGATAGAGTCCCAGGGCAACGGCGAAAAGCCAGCCCATCGCTGGGTTCATTCCGTGAAACAGGCCAAGGCCGACGAAAGTCAGCCACGGCCATGCTTCTCTCACGGATAGCAATAGGAATCAGAAGAGCAATCGCCCCCTTCGAGCCTCACCTGATGAGGCAGATGCGGTGCGGGCCAGTCGACAAAAAAGTTTCGGTCGAAGCTGATGCCGCCATTGGGCTCGGCGTTCAGCTTCACCATCCAGCCCTTCAGCCCGCCCTCATAGAACTGCTTGTCAATGACGCCGTAGAGCGAATTGGTGAAATAGACGCGGCGCCCATCGCGGCTCACCTCGACCATCTGCGGTCCGCCATTAAGTTTTCCCTTGGTCCTGGGGTGGGCAGCTCGCGATACGATGCCGCCGATCCTTACCTTGCCCGTCAACTTCGGACTGAACGGGTCTGACACATCATATTGCTGCAGATCGCCCGTTCCCCAGCAGGACACGTAGAGAAACCGGTCATCCATTGACAGGTCGATGTCCGTGGCAAGTGGCGGAACCGCTTTGAATGGTTTCAAGGCTGCTGGCAGAGCGCTCTCGTCCGCCGGCTCTGCCGGAATCTCGATAACCTTCTTGACGGCCCATCCGCCATTATTGCGATGCCACGTCCAGATCGATGAGGAGAGATCCTTCAGGCTGATGACACAGTTGACGAAGCCGTGCGCTTTGGTGGGATCGTGCGCTGGGCGAAGTTCGAAGACGAGCTGATGCTCAGCCCCGAAATCGATCTCCTGAACATGTTTGCGCTTGTGAAGATCCCAGAAATGAAGTCTTCGGCCATACCGGCTGTTGAGCAGCACTTCCGGCACGAGCCCGTTCTCGAATGTATCGGGCGTTCCCCATTCACTGGTGATGAGCGTGTCATGACCAAGATGCCACCAGGAGTCATAGGACAATCTCTGCGGTCCCCGGTCCAGCTCCCACCGGCCGCGAACTTCGAAAGTTTCGTGATCGATCAGAAAGATTCCTCCCGGCGCATTCCCGTTTCCGTCGGCAATGCACGTCACGTAGATTCCTTCCGGGCCGCAATGGATGGTATGCGGACGTGAGTAGTTGGCTTTCTCGGCAATCTCCTCAGGCTCGATGACTTTGACGATCTTCGGCTTTGCTGGATTGGATTTCGTGTCCAGAACGTAAATGCGAGAAGAGCGCAATCCGGGAACAATGAGATAACGACGTTCGGAATGAGCGTGAGGCGCGTTGGGGCACAGACAGGAGCTACAGGCGTTCCAGCCGAAATGATGCAGCTCGTCCCCCTTGTTCGGCATCCTCACCGTTGCGGTGATCGAGGAATACGTCTTTGACTTGGGATCGACATCGACGACAGCAAGCGCGTCTGGAGTCTTGGCGTTGGGATCAAACGTTGCGACATAGGCGAAAGTTTCGGGCGGAGCCTTCATTGCCATTCGCGGCGAGGGGTAAAAGGAGGTGTCCGGCGTCCATCTCATGAGGGAGTCTCCTTCGGAGTTTCCGGCGGCTGTCCATGCTTGCCAAACTCTAGCTAGAAAGCACTGATGTGCAAAGCTGTCAGCATTGCTTTTTTTACGCCAACCGGGCTGGCCGCTGTTTACTCTTCGGGGCTATTGCGCCGCCTGAACCGCTGCTACACTCCTCGGGCTTTCTTTTGATGAACGCGCCGGAGGACGGATGCACAGGCTGGCCAGGTTGATGATGGGCGTGTTTCTCGCCGCCGCTGCTGTTCTTGGGCTGGCGAAATTTGCTTCCGCCGTGGAGTACAAGATCCCGGACGATTGCCTGGGTGATTGGAAACATTGCGATCGCTTGTGGATCGACAACTTTGGTCGTTTTGGCAGGCACGCCTTCCGTTACATTCCGCTGCCGCCTGTTCGTGGCGGCATCGATTGCCGGGCCGGTCGCGAGATATTGGAAGGCCAGGGCTTCGATGATGTTCGCAGCATTGAATGCCGCCCGCCGCGTTACACTTATGTTGCCCGCTGGGAGGGGCATAGCCTAATCGTCAGGCTCAGCGCCCAATCCGGCCGCATTCTCAATATCGCTATCGACTGAACGGTTCCGCCTAGTTCGCACCTTTGCAAGGCTTGAACAGGCAGCCGGGCTTTCGGCGCGCCGATCGCATGGTGCCCCTCTCTTCGCCCGGCCGCAGGGCGTGATAATGTCTGCGCCACGTCTTGTTGAAATTGCCTCTTCCCACGCGTTGCGGGGCCCGCACCAAGCGCTGCTTCTTGACCTCCTGTTCTTGTTTGGCGCTGTCGTCCTGTTTCTGCGCAGGAATGATTTTCTTCTTCGGTGATCTTGTCTGCTGTTTCTTGGAGGCAAACTTGGTGCTTTGCACGGCTTCCGAAACAGGCTCAACCTTGGAGCTGCGCTGTTGAGCTTCTGCCATCTGAGCTTCGTTCGCTTCCTTTTCCTTGCGGAGCGCATCGCGTTCTTGGAGCAGTCTCGACCGCTCCTGCCATGCCGCCTGCAATCTCTTTAGATCATTGATCATGGCGCCGCCCAAATCCGCGGTGAAGCGGTTGGCGGCGGCTGCCGCGCTCGCCCAGCACTCAGCTTCGCCGTCCTGTCCTGCGTTGAGACAGCGGCTTGTCCATTCGGCGGCAAGCTCGGGAACCTCCGTCAACAGAAGGCTGTCGGATTTTGCGCCCTCATTGGTGACAGTCGTCGTCGTGGCGACCTGCGCCGAGGCAGGGGGCATGATCGCCAACAGCATCAAGGTGCAGCCTGCGCTTAGGAGGCGCGCGGCAGAATAGGTCATGGCTCGCTCCGGCCGTCAAGATTTGAGCGGCCTTAACAGACCAGACGCGGCACAATTATGGCATCCGCGCTGCGCGACATTAAGTTTGTGTAACCTGAGCGGGACCTAGTCCTCTCCGCATGGCCAGTGTTTGGGCGCCACCAAGCCCTGGGGAAGTTTTGTGTTCTGATCGCCGCAGGTGACGTTGATCTGCTCCTGCGTTAGATCCTTGACTTGGCTAAGATCGGTGCCCTCGAAACGCGCCCAGTAGAGGTACGCTCGCTGCATCGAAACGCCCTGAAGCTTTGCGCCGTGAAAGATGGAACGCGGAAGTGTCGACCCGACCATCACCGCGCCCGTGAGATCTGCGTTGGCAAAGCTGTTGCGGATGAAATCACCCTCCGTCAGGTCGCTGCCCCCCATGTCGGCGCCTTCGAAATTTACGCGGTGAAATTCCGCCTTGACGAGACGCGTTTGTCTGAGGCTTGCGCCCGTGAAGAGCGCGCGTGCGGCGAGCGCCTTTTCGAGATTTGCGCCGGATAGATCGGCGCCTTCGAATGACGTGCGCACGAGCTCTGCCCGTTGCAGATTTGCCTTGGCAAGCCTGCTGCCTGCGAAAATCGAACCCGACAAGAAGGATCCTTCGAGATTGGCGCCGGTGAGATCGGTTTTGTCGAGCATCACCATTTGCATGTTGCACCCGTGCCAATCGACGCCGATGTTGGCCGGGTCTTTGCAGCCGGCAATCGCCGTTCCAGGAATAAGAAGGAGAGAGATCGACAGCGCTCCCCATGCTGCTCCTATCCACATGCGCGTACTCCTCTCAACCGCGAAACTTGCTTGTGGCGCGAGCCTACCATAGTTTTGCAGCCATGCATCCCCGGCTAACCTCCGGGCGTTCGCACCGACGGCTGCAACCGGGCCGCAAGGCACCCATGAGCATATTCTCTTCTCCTTATCTGCTCGGGTTTGATGAGATCCAGCGCCTGCTCGATCGCGCCGCCAAATCCTCAGCCGACACCTACCCGCCCTGCAATATTGAGCGGCTTTCATCCTCTGAAGGAGCAACAGAGTCTTTGCGGATCGTTTTGGCCGTTGCGGGGTTTTCTCGTCATGACCTTGAAATCACAGTCGAGCGCCATCAGCTCATTATTAAGGGCCGGCGGAACGAGACCGGAACTGCGAACTTTTTGCACCGCGGCATCGCGGCCCGTCCGTTCCACAGGACCTTCGTGCTTGCCGAAGGAATGGAAGTCAGGGGCGCCAGCCTCGAAAACGGCCTTTTGGCGATCGAGCTTGCCCGGCCCGAGCCGCAGGACTTGGCGCGCAAAATTGAAATTCGCGGCGACTGACCCCACATACCGACTATGGGTGGCCCCTAGTGGGCACTCGTCACCGGTCCAGCAACGGAGGGTGAAAGGATGAACACGACGGCAAACAAAATGTTGTCAGACACGGAATTTGCTCAGCTGGGCGGCGGCCATCTCGCCTACATCAAGGAGATTGATCCGCGCCAGGCCTCAATTCTATTGGGAGAGTTGCCTGGGCCTCCTGGGGCACCGTTGTTCTGCCTCTATGCCGCCGATGGCACCCCCATGGCGATTTCTATCAGCAAACAGGCAGCCATGGCCAATGCCTTGGCGAATCAGCTCATGCCCATGCCCGTTCACTGATGCGTCAGGCGGCGTGCGGGGTCGTCGCTGCAGGCTCCGTCAGTATTGCATAGATGCCCGCTGCATCATCTGTTCCTCTGAGCTTCTGAGCTGTGGCTGGATCGCGGAACACGCGCGACATGCGGGCGAGGGCCGTGAGATGGTCGCCTCCTGAATTTTCAGGCGACAGCAGGAGAAACACCAGATCGACGGGTTGCTCGTCGACCGACTCGAATTCGATGGCGGTCACCAGTCGCGCAAAGAATCCATGGACGCGATCGAGGCCGCTGAATTTGCCGTGCGGGATGGCGGTTCCCTGCCCGAGTCCGGTCGACAGAAGCCTCTCGCGCTGCAGCAGCGTCTCGAAGATGACCCGCGAGTCGAGCTTCGTTCGCTTGGCGGCCTGATGGGCAAGCTCCTGCAGGAGCTGTCGCTTGTTGACCACCTTGAGTCCCGGCAGAATCGCCTTCATGTCGATGATATCGGAAAGCTGCATGTTCCCATCCATGGCGGTGAGCGGTTGGCCGACTCAACCGCGGTGATTATAGCTCAAAATGCGGCTGATTTGTCGTCCGATCCAAGATCAATCCAGCCGATATTTCCATCATCTCTGCGGTAGACAAGGCCCAAGCCGTCGTTTCTTGCATTGCGGAAAAGCAGGAATGGAAGATTTGAGATGTCGAGCTGCATCGCCGCTTCTCCCACGCTGAGGTCCGGTACTTGATGCATGCCTTCGGCCACTATAACGGGATTGAGATCCTGAGGTTCCTCCTCTTCCCGCTCATGCGCTGAAGGCTGGATGACGAAGGTTTTCATGTCGGCCGCCGGTCGCGACTTTCGTCGTTGATTGTGGTGATTGCGCAGCCGCTGCTTGTAGCGCCTCAGGCGCTTTTCAAGATGGTCTGCAGCCGTGTCGAATGCCACATGCGCATCGGCGTTCACCCCATGGGCCTGCAAGACGATTCCCGTCGCAAGATGCAAGGTGCAATCGCTGCGAAACTGTGAGCGCTGTTTTTCCACGGTCACATGAACGCGCACGGTTCCATCGAAGTAGCGTGCAACGTCGCCGTTGAGTCGTTCTTCAACGTGCTGGCGCAGGGCATCGCCCACAGAAAGATTCTTGCCGGTGACCTGGATTTGCATGCTCGTCAATCAACTTGGAGCCGAGCCCTCAGGGCCTTGCCGCAAACGCATTAACTCTGACAGTTCCGGCGATCACGCGCTGCGCCGGCGGTCTTATCCTGACGGGCGCGGAACCTAGTGAGCGCCTTCCTTGAAGTCAATATGAATAAAGAGGGAAAGCGGCGCCCTCAAGAGGGTTCCATGCGCAACTGCTTCTCCCGTCTGCGCTGCACGGAGGAGGGTATCCCCATGGCTTCGCGGTACTTTGCCACTGTGCGCCGCGCCAGTTCGATGCCTTCGCCCTTCAGCCTTTCGACGATTTGGTCGTCGGAGAGAATGGCGCCCGCTTCTTCTCCATCGATCATTTCTCTGATGCGGTGACGCACAGCTTCCGCCGAATGATGATCTTCGCCTTCGCCTATGGCGGCAATGGCGGTCGTGAAGAAATATTTCAGCTCGAACGTTCCGCGTGGCGTCGCCATGAATTTGTTCGAGGTGACGCGGCTCACCGTCGATTCGTGCATGGAGATCGCATCCGCCACCGTTCTCAGATTGAGTGGTCTGAGCTTGGTGACGCCTTCTATGAGAAACGCGTCTTGTTGCCGCACGATTTCGCGCGCCACTTTGAGAATGGTGCGTGCGCGCTGGTCGAGGCTTTTCACGAGCCATTGCGCATTGGCGAGACATTCGTTGAGATAGACCTTGTCGTCCTCGCTCTGTCCGCCTCGGCTTACCTTGGCAAGATACTGCTGATTGACCAGAACTTTCGGTAGATTGTCGGAATTGAGTTCAACGAGCCAGGTTTCGTCGGGAGCCGTTCTGACGATGACGTCGGGCACCATCGTTTGCACCACCAGGCTTCCGAAGGCGTTGCCGGGTTTGGGATTGAGCGCCTTCACTTCCTTGACCATGTCCTTCACGTCTTCGAGGGACACCCCGCAGGCTTTCTGCAAGGCAGCATAGTCGCGCTTCGCCAGAAGATCGAGGCGGTCGATGCACGCCGCCATGGCCGGATCGAGCCGCCCTGCCTCGGTGAGCTGCAGCGCCAGGCACTCCTTCAGACTGCGCGCACAAATGCCTACAGGCTCGAAGCTTTGCAGAATCTTGAGCACGCGCTCGACGTCGCTCTCGCTCGTCCCGAGCGTCTGCGCGACCGCGCCTACATCGCCGGTCATATAGCCGGCTTCGTCGACCATGCCGATGAGCAGACCGCCGATCAGCCGGTCACGCGCATCCTGCAGGGCAAGGTGCAGCTGCTGCGTCAGGTGCTCGTGCAGTGTCGTCTCGCGAGCCAAGCGTTGGCTGAAGTCTTGGTCATCGCTGGCATCGAAGGATCCGCCGCTCGACGGCGGCAGGCTGAGCCAGCCGGAATCCGTGGGCCCGGCATAGGTCCTTGCTTCCTCGCTGTCTCCGCGTTCCGTGCCCGGATTGTCCTGAGTTTCGCGCGCATCCTCGACCTGCTCGCTTGCCGAATCAGTCTCGTTTGCCGAACCCGGCTCGCCGCCATCCTCTCGCTCGAGCAGCGGGTTGCGTTCGATTTCCGATTCCAGGAAGGCCTGCAGCTCGATATTGGACATCTGCAGAAGCTTGATCGCCTGCTGCAGCTGCGGCGTCATCACCAGCCCCTGGGATTGGCGCAATTCGAGCTTGGGACCTACAGCCATGATCGATTATACCGCCGGCGCTATTTCACGACACTGGACAAATTCAGTTGCCGTAACACAAGGCCTACAGGCTGAACTCTTCGCCGAGATAGAGGCGCCGCACGTCGGCATTTTCCACGATCTCTTGCGGATTTCCCTCCATCAGGACTTTGCCCTCATGGATGATGAGCGCCCGGTCGACGAGCTCGAGGGTTTCGCGCACGTTGTGATCCGTAATAAGCACCCCGATGCCCCGAGACGTGAGCTGACGCACCAGCTCGCGTATATCGCTGATTGCAATTGGATCAATCCCTGCGAAGGGCTCGTCGAGCAGGAGGAACTCCGGATCCGCTGCCAGTGCCCGGGCGATTTCCACACGCCGGCGTTCGCCGCCAGATAATGCAATAGCTGGCGAATTCCTGAGATGCGAGATTGAAAACTCATTCAGCAGACCACGCAACTTACTCTCGCGCCGCTTTCTGTCACTTTCGGTGACCTCCAGCACGGCGCGTATGTTTTCCTCGACCGTCAGGCCCCGGAAGATGGAGGCTTCCTGCGGCAGATATCCGATTCCCAGCCGCGCCCGCCGATACATGGGCAGCCGCGTCATGTCTTCCCCGTCGAGGCTGATCGTTCCGACATCGGCTGCAAGCAGCCCCGTGATCATGTAGAACACGGTGGTCTTGCCTGCGCCATTGGGACCGAGCAATCCAACGGCCTCACCGCGGCTGACTTGTAGGCTAACGCCCCGCACAATGGGGCGGCGCTTGAAGCTCTTGCCCAGATTGAGGGCAACGAGCCCGCCCGAACCCTGTGACAATGCCGCCTTTTGGCGCTCGGCCGCCCGAAGGGCGTGCTCGCTGCGCGCGCGAGCAGGCTGTCTCAGTGTCTTGGCTCCTGCGCTGTAGGTCTTGTCCAAGCCGGACCGCTCCTGCAATTACCGCCCAATTCGATTAACAACCGGTGAATTCTCTCGGAAAATCTACTGACTGGGACTGTTAGGAACGAAGCTCCCCCTCACCCGGCCGCCGGTCATCGAACTCGTCTTTCTCTTGAGATCGGCCTTGAGCTTTGCGCCGCGAATGACCGTGCTCCCTTCCTTCACGACGACATTGCCTGTAACCGTGAGGAGATCGCCCGCCACGTCGAGAACCGCGTGCTCGCCCGTGATCGTCTGGCGGGCGGTCGTGATCTCGACGTTGCCTTGCGCATCGATCAGCGCCACGTCGGTCCGCCTCGAGCCGTCCGCCAGCGGAACATCCTGGTAGGTCACGACCATCTGGTCGCTCGAAAGCCGCGTTCCCGTTCTCTGCGCGTTGACATTGCCCTTGAAGATGGCACGCTTGTCCGCCTCGAGCACTTCCATGCTGTCGGCCTCGATATTCACATTCTGCTGGCTGGTGGCCGAGTCTTTTATCGCATCCGTATCGACGGTTTGCCCCTGCGCAGATGGCGCCGAGGCGAGCGCCGCCGTCCACAGAACAGCGAAGATCGCGCGCCTTGTCATGTATGTCAGTTGCTTCATTGCATCGTTCCTTTGCGATCTCTGCCTCCGAAGGTCGCCTTTACCCTATTGAAGAACAGAATCCGGGCTCCGTCATCAATGATTTCCATTCCGTTCGAGCGAATGATCCCGCTTGGCGACACGACTTCGACCGGCACGTCGCTGCGCAGCCGGTGCTGGTCGATGTTGACGCGCGCCTCGTCCATCTTCGCCACGAAGCCGTCCGCCGAGATGATGATCACATTCCCGTTGAGGTCGATGGTTCGAGACTTCGCGTCATAGAGCGCCTTCTCCGATTTGATCGCCACCTCATCTCCCGTTTTCCGCTTCAGCTGCGCCTCAACCTCGACGAGCCGTACCTTATTCTTGTCGTCTTCATGCTGCACGGCGTTTTTCGCCGTCACGGTAAAGGGCTGTTGCAGCTTGTCGAAGCCGGTGAAGCGCGATTGGCTCACCGTCACTTCCATGCCGCTCTGTGTTTGCGCAGCCTGATTTGTCTCGACTCCTGAAGTTTCCCGATTGTGCGGCACTAGGTTTGTGAAACTGCCTGCTTGATACGCAAGCATCGCCAGAAGGCCGAGCGCCAGGCCGAAGCTCAGCCAAGCCAGCCGCCGCGCCGCACGCGGTCTCGCGGGCCGCACTCTTCGGCGTTCAATGTGCGAATACATCCTCTTCTGTCCAGCCGGCGAGATCGAGCTCGGCTCTCACCGGCACGAACTCGAAACATGCCCGCGCCAGATCCATCCGGCCTTCCCGTTGCAGAATCTGGTCGAAGCGGGCCTTGATCTCGTGCAGATAAATGACGTCGAGCGCCGCATATTGCTTTTGCGCGTCGGAGAGTATTGGCGACCCCCAGTCGGAGCTCTGCTGCTGCTTTGACAGATCAATGCCGAGCATCTCCTTGACGATGTCTTTGAGCCCGTGCTTGTCGGTGTAAGTGCGCGCCAGTTTGGAAGCGATCTTCGTGCAGTAGAGCTGCTTCACTTGCGCGCCGAGATGTTGCTTCAGCATGGCGACGTCGAAACGTGCATAGTGGAAGATTTTGATGACGTTCGGGTCCTCGAGCAGCATCTTGAGCCGCGGAGCAGAGAAGGTCGCGCGGTCTATTTGCACCAGATGGGCGTTGCCGTCGCCTCCCGACAGCTGGACCAGGCACAATTTGTCGCGCCTCGGATTCAATCCCATGGCCTCGGTATCGACCGCAATTGCCTGGCCGAGTTCCACTTGCGGGGGCAGATCGCCCTTATAGACCTTGATTGCCATGAGCTGCGATAGTCAGACCATTTCGCGTTGAGGCCTGCAAGCCCTCGCCCGCGTTACGCCCCAGTCCGGCATCTGCGCTACCGCGGATGGTGCCCAGAAGAGGACTCGAACCTCCACGCCTTTCGGCGCTAGTACCTGAAACTAGTGCGTCTACCAATTCCGCCATCTGGGCACGATCCGCTGTTTATGGCCCGCTATACCCCTTGTCAACTAAACCGAAAGTTCACGAGCTTGGCTCTAGGCAATGCGCCGCAGCGCCGCTAGAAGTCCTCACAATGCGTTGAGGTGATGGAATGCCGCCCCTGATTCCCGACAATTCGCACAAGGTCGTCACGATCATCGGAGGCTCGGGCTTCATCGGCC
Source organism: Aestuariivirgaceae bacterium (assembly GCA_036554625.1). Taxonomy (GTDB): domain Bacteria; phylum Pseudomonadota; class Alphaproteobacteria; order Rhizobiales; family Aestuariivirgaceae; genus DATBLQ01. The sequence goes on along the minus strand of DATBMX010000265.1, from coordinate 2,620 downwards.
GACATATCGTGCGCAGCCTCGCCCGGCGCGGCTACCGTATCAGAGTTGCCGTGCGCCGTCCCGATCTCGCCGGTCACCTGCAGCCCTTGGGCAAAGTTGGGCAGATTGTGCCGGTGCAGGCCAACCTCCGCTATCCGGAGTCCATAGAGATGGCCTGCGCCAGCGCCTATGCGGTGATCAATCTGCCCGGCGTCTTGTACAATTCGCGTCGCCAGGGCTTTCAGTCGCTTCATGCTCAGGGCGCTGAGACCGCCGCGCGCGCTGCCGCGCGATGCGGTGCACGCGTCTTTATCCACATGTCGGCCTTGGGCGCCGATCTGCAGAGCCCGTCGGAATATGCTCGCACCAAGGCTGAAGGCGAGCGCCTTGCCGGCGGCGCTTTTCCGGGCGCGACCATCATCCGCCCCTCCATTGTCTTCGGGCCTGAGGATTCCTTCTTCAATCGCTTTGCTGCCATGGCGCGCTTTTCCCCCATCCTGCCCCTATTTGGGAGTGGGCGCACGCGCTTCCAGCCTGTCTTCGTGGGCGATATCGCCGATGCGGTAGAACGCCTCGTCGAGCGCGGCGTGCCGGACGGCCGCACTTATGAATTCGGCGGTCCTGAAATCTATACCTTCAAGCAAATCATGCGGTTCACCTTGCGCACGATCATGCGCCGCAGGCTCTTGCTTCCCATTCCCTTTTTTGCCGCCGACGCGGCTGCATCATTTCTTCAGCTTCTGCCCAATCCGCTGCTGACGGTGGATCAGCTTCGACTTTTGCGCCGCGACAATGTCGTGAGCGCTGCCGCCAACAACGAGGAGCGCACCATGCGCGGCCTCGGCATCATGCCCCGCGACATTGAAGCCATTGTTCCAACCTATCTTTATCGCTACCGCCGCGCCGGCCAATTCACGGAGTTGGAGGAGCGGCTTGCCGATTCAGGCGAAGATTAGGCCAGCGTTGATAAGCGCCAGCAGGACCAGGCCCAGGATCAGCCTGTAGATCACGAAGGCGAGCAGGCTGAAGCGCCGGATCACCGCCATGAGAAAGGCGATGGCGGCCAGCGCGCACACAAAGGTCAAGGCCCCGGTCAGGAGAGCGTCACCCGTGAAGACTTCGCCTGATTCCGCAGCTTCTCCGAGGACCAGCACGCCGGCCCCTGCCATCGCCGGTATTCCCAGCAGAAAGGAGAATCGCGCCGCATCAGGCCGGTTGAAGCCGAGCGCCCGAGCCGCCGTCATCGTCACCCCCGACCGGCTTGTCCCCGGGATCAGCGCAAGCGCCTGCGCCACGCCTATGATCGCCGCCGGCACGAGCCGCATGTCCTCCATCCGCTTGCGCATCGGGCCGAACCAGTCGGCAACCAGCATGAGGAGTCCGAAAATGATGGCATTCCATGCCACGATCTGCGGCCCGCGAATGCTGTCGAGAAGCCCCCATCTGCGCAGGAACAATCCAAAGAGAATGGCGGGTATGGTGCCGAGCACTATGAGAAGTGCAAGCCTTCCATCGTCGGTCACGCGTCCCCGGAACAGCGCGAGCGTTCCCAGGAAGAGAGCTGCGACATCGCGCCGGAAATAGACGAGAATGGCGAGGAGCGACGCCATGTGCACCATGACGTCGGTGACGAGGCCCTGGTCCGCCCAACCGGTGAATACCGGCACCAGGATGAGATGACCGGATGAGGAAATTGGCAGGAACTCGGTGATGCCTTGGATGATTGCAAGCACCACGATTTGTTCGATCGGCATCTGCAGGCTTTCTCAAGCAAGCGGGGAAGGAGGCGAATCGCGCCCTGTGATTGCGAGTGCGCTTCTGCTAGCGCATTATTGCGCCAGGCGGAACAGCCGCTTTCCGCCCTCGCTGGTTGAGAAAAATCCTAGTTTCAATGACCAAGCTCTACCATTCTCCTCTCGACCCTCTTTCGCGTCGTGTTCGCATGGCGATGGGCGAATATGGCGAGGATGTCGAGCTGATCGAGGAGAGGCCGGGTCAGCCGAGCGATGCCCTGCAGGAGCTGAACCCGGCCGGCGTGACCCCGGTGATGATCGAAAATGACCGCAGCGTGATCATTGGCATCGAAGCCTTGAGCGAGTATCTCGAGGAAACGCGCAGCACGCCGCGCCTGACTCTTCTCGGCCGCACCCCAGCTGAGCGCGCCGAGACAAGGCGGCTCGTCGCTTGGTTCGATCGCAAGTTCCATGGCGACGTCAGCGAGCCTCTGCTCACCGAGAAGCTCTATCGCCGGTTTTGGCCGCGCGAGCTAGGGGGCGGGCCGCCCGACATGAGCCGGGTCAGGTCTGCGCAGGGCAGGATTCGCTTCCACCTCGACTACATCGGCGTGCTTGCCGATGAGCGCAACTGGCTCGCCGGTGCCAATCTGTCGCTTGCCGATCTCGCAGCCGCCGCCCATCTGTCCAGTTTGGACTTCTTGGGCGAAGTCCCTTGGAGCGACGCCAGCCCGGCGAAGACCTGGTATCAGCGGATCAAGTCGCGGCCCTCCTTTCGCCCGCTGCTGTCCGATTATGTGCGGGGGATAACCCCGCCGCCGAACTACGCCGATCTCGACTTCTGATGGAGCGATACGAAGAGATACCATGACGACGGGCCGTGAAACATCGCTCAAGCAAAAGGCGAA
>DATBMX010000263.1:0-2736 GCA_036554625.1 Aestuariivirgaceae bacterium | reverse complement strand
GCTGAAGATTGTCATCCTCGGCCGGCCCAATGTCGGCAAGTCAACGCTCTTCAACCGGCTCGTCGGCAGGAAGCTCGCCATCGTCGATGACCGGCCGGGCGTCACGCGCGACCGCCGCATGGGAGAGGCCTCGCTCGGCGGTCTCGCTTTCACGCTGATCGATACCGCCGGCCTCGACGATGCCGGCGCCGCCACTCTCGAAGGCCGCATGCGCCGCCAGACCGAGGCGGCTATGACAGAGGCCGATCTCTGCCTGTTCATGATCGACGCCCGCGACGGCGTGACGCCGATTGATCGCCATTTCGCCGCTCTTGTGCGCCGCAAGGGCAAGCCCGTCATTCTTCTCGCCAACAAGGCGGAGAGCCGGCGAGGAGCCGGGAACGTGCAAGAGGCCTATGAACTGGGCCTCGGCGAGCCAATTCCGATCTCGGCCGAGCATGGCGAAGGCCTCGACGATCTCTACAACGCCATCCTCGCCGCCTTTCCGCATGAACCGGTCGAAGACGAGGCGCAGGAGGAAGACGCGCGGGAGGAAGAGCCGCGCCGCCCCTTGCGTCTGGCGGTCATCGGTCGGCCCAACGCCGGCAAGTCGACTCTCGTGAACGCGCTTCTTAGCGAGGAACGCATGCTCACCGGCCCCGAGGCGGGCATCACCCGCGATGCCATCGCCATCGACTGGTCCTTCAAGGGCCGGGCCATCAGCCTTTGGGACACGGCGGGGTTACGGCGCAAGGCAAAGGTCCATGACGCGCTGGAGAAGCTCTCCGTCGCCGATGCCCTGCGCGCGATCCGCTTCTCGGAAGTCGTCATCCTGGTTGTCGATGCCGAGACGCCGTTCGAGAACCAGGATCTGCAGATCGCCGATATGGTTGAAAAGGAGGGGCGCGCCATCGTCATCGCTCTCAACAAATGGGACGTGGTCGACAACAAGGGAGCCTATCTCAAGGACCTGCAGCGGGAGCTTGATCGCTCCCTGCCGCAGCTGCGCGGCGTGGCGATGATCGCGGTCTCGGCCCTCCGCCGCCAGAATCTCGACCGTCTGATGGACGCTGTGCTCGATGCCTATCGTCTGTGGAACAAGCGCATTGCGACATCGGCGCTCAATCGCTGGCTGGAGGAGATGATCGAACGTCATCCGCCGCCCGCGCCGGGCGGCCGCCGCATCAAGCTTCGCTACATGACCCAGTCCAATGCGAGGCCTCCGACCTTCGTCGTCTTCTGCTCCAACGCCAAGGACCTGCCTCAGTCCTACACGCGCTACCTCGTCAACGGCCTGCGCGACGCCTTTGGCTTCCTGGGCACGCCCATTCGCCTGCTCCTGCGGCAGGCGAAAAATCCCTACGAGCCGAAGAAGCGCTGAGGGCGGCCAGTTTTTCACTCGTCACGGCGACGAAAGTCTTAGGTCCAGCTTGGGTTCCCCGCTGTCGTCATGCGCGGGCTTGGGTCCGCGCATCTGCCGCTTGCACGAGATGGCCGTGTCAAGCACGGCCATGACGTAAGAGTCTGTATAAGCGGGATTCCGGCTTTCGCCGGAATGACGATTGTTGGAAGGCGCTAAGGCTTGGGCTCGGACCGCAGCCGCAGTCGCCCATCGTCGTAGTCGAACACCTCGCCCGTTTCCTCAAGCTCGGGCGACACGAGGGGCAAAAATGCCTCCGCCACGGCGTCTGCATCAGGCAGACTCTCCGGATCCTCTCCCGGCATGGCTTGCGCCCGCATGCGCGTCCTCACCGGCCCTGGATTGAGCAGATTGACGCGCACCGCCGTCTTCACGGTTTCCGCTGCATAGGTCTTGGCCAGCGCCTCGAGCGCCGCCTTCGACACGGAGTAGGGCCCCCAATAGGCGAGAAGCTTGTAGGCTGCGGCCGACGTGACGAACACCGCCCGGCCCGCATCCGACTGGCGCAGGAGCGGATCGAAGGAGCGGATCAGCCTCCAATTGGCCGTGATATTGACGGCGAGCACCTCTTCCCAGGTCTTCGGCTCGATGTGGCCGAGCGGCGACAGCCGCCCGAGAACGCCGGCGTTGCCGACGAGAATATCGAGCTTCCTCCAGCGTTCGAAAACGACGGCGCCAAGCTGGTCGATGCCGTCCGGCTTGCGCAGATCGAGGGGGACGAGGCTCGCCGTGCCGCCTGCCTTCCTCACCTCATCGTCAACCTCCTCGAGTCCGCCCTTGGTGCGGGCAAGCGCAACGACATGTGCGCCGCGCTTCGCCAGCGCGAGCGTCATCGCGCGCCCGATACCGCGCGAGGCCCCTGTTACCAGGGCGACGCGGCCCTTGAGGTCCAATTCCATGGGCTGAAGCTAATAGGCCTCGGCGAGCAGCGAAAGCTGGCGCGGATTGCGCGGCCCGTCGCGATCGCTCAGCGGTGTCGGATAATCGCCGGTGAAGCAATGATCGGTGAACTGCGGCCGCACGGGGTCGCGTCCAGCCAGGCCCACGGCGCGATAGATACCATCGACCGAGAGGAAGGCGAGCGACTTGACGCCGATGAACTCGCGCATCTCCTCGAGCGAATGCGTGGCTGCGAGGAGATGTCGCTGCTCCGGCGTGTCAATGCCGTAAAAGTCGGGATGGGTGATGGGCGGGCTGGCGACGCGCATATGCACCTCCTTGGCTCCCGCCTCATACATCATGCGCACGATTTTGACCGAGGTCGTTCCCCGCACGATCGAATCATCGACGAGCAGAACGCGTTTGCCGCGGATCACATGGCGGTTGGCATTGTGCTT
>DATBMX010000220.1:0-3480 GCA_036554625.1 Aestuariivirgaceae bacterium | reverse complement strand
CACGATTTTGAGCGGGACCTCTCTACCCGAAAGAGCCTCCACGGGGCTGCTCGCCTCCTGGGCTGCGGCACCAGGGTGCAAAGGCGTAACCAATTCAAGCCCTGGACGGCGCGCCGCATCGACAGCGATTTCCGCGGCCTCGTGAAGCGAGGTGGCGTAGGCATCGGCTTCGGCTGTCTCCTTGAGAGCCTTGAGGGGTGCGCCGGCCGCATCGTCCGTCCAGCAGCCAACAAGGATCATGCTGTTTGAGGGAAGGATGCGCCGGAGCCGCCGCACCAGATAGCGCACCTGAGCCTGGGTGTTTCTGACGCCAAGGAAAGACAGGCAGACGAGTTTGGCTTTGGCGGCTTCTAGAGAGACGATGTTGCCGCCCGAAATCGCCCCACTCTCGGCGGCGCGCGCTTTCAGGCCATGCTTGTTAAGTAGACCGGCAAGCATCGCAGCGGCTGCCTCGTCGAGGGGGGTTCGGCCACCGATGCAAAGGACTGAGCTCTCCTCTTCCCAGCCCGGCGCGAGTTCGGCAGGTTCAAGAATCGGAAGTGGCTCCTCGTCCGCCTCATCCATAGTGCTGAGCGAAGCCAATCCCGTTGGCGTGTCCTCCGCATCGTCCTTCTTCTCAGCGGGCTCCACCTTCCTGAACCAGCGCCGCGGCTCGAAATCGGCAAGGTCATCCATGATCTCTTTGACAGTATTGTTGATGCGGTTGAGATTCTCCTCATCGAGGGCACCGCGCTCAAAATCGCGCTCTGCTAGCTGCAGACCCTTAAGGGCCACGTCATCGAGGTAGCTAGCGAACGGCTCATCCTTGAGCGCAAGCTCGGCCTGGTAAGTGGCTTCCGCTGAATCACCCGTGAGCGCACGTTGAAAAAAGCTCTGCTGTGGGGTGAGTGCCGGCTTGTCGCCAAGCAGCACCTCGAAGAAATTCAACCCCTCGACATGCCGGCCGAGAACAACGAGGCATACAGTGAGCGGCATGGCTAACAGGAGACCGAGAGGTCCCCACAGCCACGTCCAAAAGACCGTCGAGATGATGACTGCGATCGGCGAGACCCCCGTGCCGCGCCCAAAGACGAGAGGTTCGACGACCTGCCCCATTAGCGTTTCGGAGACGAGGTAGAGAGTGCCCGTCAATAGAACGGTGGTCCAGCCGGGTTCGACGACCGCCGCGAGTAGCAAGGGCGGTGCAGCGGCAATGAATGAGCCAACATAGGGCACGAAGCGCATGAGCATGGCGAGGATGCCCCACACGATCGGGCTCGGCACTCCGATTATCCAAAGTCCAAGCGTGATGAACAAGCCGTAAGCAGAATTGAGCAGAACCTGGCTAAGGAAATACTTGCTGAGGCGCTCAGCTGCGTCGTTCATCGCCGAGGTAGCGCGCTGCATGTCCGAGGCGCCCACCAGGCGGATCGCCCTGTCCCGCAAATCCTCCCGCTGCAGCAGAATGAAAATGACGAAGAGAATGACGATACCGGCGGTGGCCAGTGGCGGTAAAACGGTCCCTGCAATGCGCTGAAAAAGCTCAAGGGACCGGGGCGGCGGCTCATGGATCTCCACTGGAATCGGCTTGCGCCTCGCTTCGATTTGCTCAGATGGACTCGGCTCGGTGCCGACCCTGGGTTCTGGCGTCGGGTTGGCGAGCTCGCGCTCCAGACCTTTTACTGCCTCGGTGGCCTTCTCTAGGGCTGGCGAACCGGCCACCGACTTGCGAAGCGCACTGATTTTTTCGGCGAGCACGTGCTGATAGCGCGGGAGGTCCCCGGCGAGCTGCGTCGCCTGTTGCGACATGAGCCAGCCAAGCCCGAAGATGAGGGCAAAGGCAAAGGCGACGACGACCCCCACGCCGACCACGCGCGGAACCTTCAGGCGCCGCAGGAACAGAAGTGCCGGCGTGAGCACGAAGCTCAACAGAATGGCGAGAGCGAGCGGGAGAAGCACCTCGCGCGCGACATAAAGTCCGGTGATGACGATGGCGGCAATGAGTAGGCTTTGAAGCGTCGCGGTGCGCGCTTCTGAGCCCGAAGCGAAGATCGGGAAGCGTGGTGACATGAAGACCTCCCCTCGCACAAAATGCCCGAGGTGCCGCAAGAGACCCGGCTAGCATGCTCTGATGAAATCCTGGCTCAGTCTAACGCGAAACAGGTTGGAGGCGAGGAAGTTCCGTTCGCCCAGTCTCTGTGCCACTTGCCTCCAGCCCTAGAGCCAGCGAGTTGCGGCTTTTGGTTAGAGCGCGACTTCGAGTGCGCAAAAAACACCTTGGGGATTGAATACGAGTTGCGCCGTGCCGAACTGACCACCGAAGGCACGCTCTATCAGATGCGATCCAAAGCCCTTTCGCTGTGGCGTACTAATCTCTGGACCCCCGCTCTCCTGCCGAACGAGCTTCACTAGATTAGGATGAGAGTGCTTTCGCGCCCGCTGCCATTCGACAAGGGCACCGTATTTGATGGCATTGGTCGCAAGCTCGTGGACCACCATTGCAACCACGACCGACTTGATCGAGTCCAGCCACACATTGCCGAAATTTCTACGACGCTATAGGCCGCGCGCCCAGGCTGGCCTCAGCGGGGCCGCTTCAGGCGCGGCTATAGCCGCACGCAATTCTTGCAGCAGCCGCGGCTTATCCACTCCCAGCGTCCCTTTCAAGATCAGCCAGTTCGAGGCGTGGTCGCTGCGGAATATGGTCCGTTTCAGCTCCAGTTCAAAAAGGAACAGTTCCATTTCCTGCATCAAGCCCAGTACACTGAGCGGCTCCCAGCTGGGAAAATTTCCGCGCAGCCGCGCCTCGCCTTTTGGGAAGCTCAAAACAAGCGTAGCGAGATATTCGGGTTGCGCGGCGTTCATCAGCGCCGCCGAGTTCAGCGCATGCTGTCGCGACAGCGCCTGGCCGCCGAGGCCGTTGAGGATCATCACCGAGCGTTTGATCCCCGCCTCTTGCAACTTTTCGAGCGCCTCCCGCGTGGTCGCGAAGGTTTCCCCCTTGTTGACCCGCGCCAGCACTTCGTCGTCGCCGGATTCGGCGCCCACATAGACGAGCGACAGGCCAAGCTCTGCCAGCTCCCGAAGCTCGGCCGCCGATTTCTTGCGCAAATTGCGCGGCAGGCAATAGCTCGACACCCGCTGTACGCCGGGCAGATCGCGGCGGATCGCCTCAAGTACGGTCACGAGGCGACGGGTTGAAAGCGTCATCGCATCGCCGTCGGCCAGGAAAACACGCTTGACGCCGTCGCCAAATTGTTCGCGGCAGCGCCGGATGCTTTCGAGCACCTCCTCCTCGCTACGGGGACGGAAGCGCTTCTGCGGGGCGGTGTACATTTCGCAGAATGTGCACCGGTTCCAGGAACAGCCGTCAGTCACAGGCAGGATCAGCGAATCCGCTTCGCTCGGCGGGCGGTAAACGGGTTCGATATAGCGGATGGGGATGATGGTCATGCGTGAGCGACAGACTTTCCCGGAACGGGCGAACGGGCGAAGACAAAG
>DATBMX010000229.1:0-3209 GCA_036554625.1 Aestuariivirgaceae bacterium | reverse complement strand
CGACTTTGGCACTTGATGCCGACGAAGTCGCAGGAGGAGTCCATCTCATCAATGCAGCGGACGAAGCACGGTCAGGATGGAGCCTCGCCGCTGATCTCAGTGTTGGGCCGACCGTGAGGCCGTCGCGGCGTGGGCGATCGAGGCTGAGGTAGCTGGGTCATGAGCGCGTCAGGTGTCGTCCTTCTGGTTGCCTCGCAGGCGGCAACGAGCTCGGTCGCTTCCTCGCCGGCTGCGCATCAGGCGTTTCTGGCAGAGGTACAGCAGGTGCTGGCCAGAGCGTGGGTGGCGGGAGACCGCGCGACGATCGAGCGGCTCATTGCGCCAGACTGGACCACGACTGGGCCCGATGGCACCGTACGCACACGGGCACAGGTGCTTGCGGAGGTGTTTGACACCCACGTCCATCGCATTCAGCAGATCACGATCGACGGAGTGGAGGTCCGCCTCTTCGGCGAAGCGGCTGTGGTCAGCGGGCGCACCCACGCCTTGGGCGAGTTCGCTGGTCAGAGGTACGAGGTGTGGATTCGCTTTACTGACGTATTCGTCAGGCGAAGTGGCCAATGGCAGGCGGTCGCATCCCATGCGAGCGTGTTCACCAACCAACGCTAGCAGTGCGAGGATCGACGAGGCGGCCCAACAAGCGCTTGGAGCTGACGGCGCCTCTCGCCGGCCGCTCTGGTGACGTAGTGGTGGAAGCGGCCGCCTCGCGCTCGCCTTCGGCGAGCGCCGGCGCCGCAGCTCAACCGCGGTGTTCGGCCGACTATGGCAAGTGCGACGCAGGCGAAACCGGGCAGGAGGTGAGCAGCTAATGCCTGAAGGTACCCACACAGAGGTCGTCGATGCGCTCGAGCGAACGCCGTCGGTTATCGTCCCCTTGGTTCGTGAAGTTCCCGAGCACCTTCGCAAGCGGCGCCCGAGCCCAGGCAAGTGGTCAGCGCACGAACACGCATGTCACCTCGCGGCCGCACAGCCGATCTTCTTCGAGCGCCTCGCGCTGATGCTTGAGCAAGATCACCCGTCGATCCGCTCATACCAACCGGAGCGGGAGCATGCGCCCGATGCCCTTCTCGCCGTTGATCTTGAGGACGCCTTGGGTCGCTTCCAGCGGGAACGAGCCGAGCTCGTGGCCCGCCTTCGGCGACTCGAGCCGCACCAGTGGCGGCGCACTGCCGAGCACGAGGAGTATAGCCACTACTCCATCTTCATCATGTTCCGCCACGTGGGACTGCATGACATGCTTCATGCCTATCGAATCGAAGAATGCCTGCTGAAGAAGGAGTGGGCGTAGCGACGGTGCGGCCGCACAAGGGGATGAAGCAGACGAGCGTTGCGCATATTGGACGCTCGCAGCTTAACTCCAGTGTTCGGCGTCATACAGGACAAGCCCTGGGGAGACTAGTCATGATGGCACTGTTCATCGCAGTCGCAGCCGTGATGGTATTCGCCGTGCCGGCGGCCCCGCCATCAGATGAGAGCGTGCTCCTGAAGCTGGAAGACGATTGGATTCGTGCCCTGGAAACGAGAGATGGGAGACGGCTGGATGAGATCGTGGCCAAGGAGTTCACGTTCATTGAGCCGGATGGCACCGTAAAGGCTCGCGAGGAGTACCTTGCTGATCGCTCCGGCGATAGTGCTGAGATTGAGTCGTTTACCAGCTCGGAGCTTGGGGTACGGGTAAACGGGGCATCGGCACTCGTCACAGGAGTCGCTCACATCACAGAGCGCCGCAATGGGAATCGCTATCGCTACAGACTGCGTTGGAAGGAGCTGTGGTTGAAGCAGGCGGGCCGGTGGCAAGTCCTAGCCGGACAGGCCACGCCCGTCAATGCAGAATGGGATAGGTCCTTCATCATTGGGCCGGACAAGTGACGCCGAACAGGGCGTTGGAGCTGACGAGGTCGCCAGGGTCAAAGCACCTCTTCCCTCTTCGTTCCCATCGATCTCCCGGCAGGAGCAAAGCACGCCTTCGGTCCGAGCCCGGCCCGACGCGAGATCAGCCGCCCTGCCCGATGGAGCGGCCGTGCAACAATGAGACAAAGCTGACAAGGTCCGCGATGGCGAGGCGTCGGCCCTTGCCGCTCATCTCAGGGTTGGGCGACTGAAACGACCTTGGTAGCGGCTTGGAGATCGGGAGCAGGCTAGTGGCCCTTGCGATCATCATGGTTTGGTACGTGAGCATCGGCGCCTTGGCCGCTGCCGGCTCGATGTATCTTTCGCACAGGTTCGTGCCTGCCAAGCACGAGGCGACCCTTTACGGGCTGTTCTTGATCGCCATTGCCGCGTTCTATCTCGCTTGCACGTCCTATTTCGGCGACGCGGCGGCATGGAGCCTGGAAACCGTCGCGGCATTGGTGTTCGCTTTAATGGGATGCCTAGGCACGAGAGCGCCTGTTGTGCTGATGGCTGGATACGCGCTGCATGGAGGCTGGGACCTCTTGCATGAGGTTCAAGCCCACGTGCAGGTGGACCTCTTCGGAGGAAGAGAAGCGACGAAGATTCCCCTCGCCTATGGCGCATTCTGTGCAATGTTCGACTGGGCCATGGTCGTGTACTTTTTCTATCGGCGGCGCCATTGGGTCGCCGCCTGGAAATCACGAGCGTGATCATGAGGAGGGTTCGGCGTGCACTGTGGCACGATCCCGACTGAGTCGCAGGAACAGCCCATCTCATCATTGCTGCGGACGAGGCCGGGCTCGCCGGTGATCTCGGTGTCATGCGGACGCGTGACGCGCCGGTGGTCGGCATTCCTGCGTTACCGGATCGAGGCGGATGAACGATGAGCCAATTGCTCCGGTTCACGGGCTCGGTCCAGCGAGATCGTGCGGTGGATCGCTGGATGACGGAGCAGTCCGGCGAGCTGGCGGCCATCGCGAAGCGCTGGTTCGAGGTCATGCGAGGCTGCGGAGGCGATGTTCGCGAGCTCTTGCACGATGGCCACCCGACCGCATGCGTGAACGGCGCCGCGTTCGCCTATGTCAACGCGTTCAGGGCGCACGTCAATGTCGGCTTCTTCCGCGGGGCGGAGCTTGCCGACCCGGCGGGTCTATTGGAAGGCACCGGCCGGTTCATGCGGCACGTGAAACTCAGGCCGTCGAGGGAGGTCGACGCGAGCGCACTGACAGGGTTGATCCGAACCGCTTACACCGACATCAAAAGGCGATTGGAGGCCGAGGGCGATGGCGCGGGCTCGCGGCGTGATCCGGTATCGG
>DATBMX010000208.1:0-4384 GCA_036554625.1 Aestuariivirgaceae bacterium | reverse complement strand
TGTGACGCTCGAGCCCTGCTGCCATCACGGCCGTACGGCGCCCTGTGCCGATGCCTTGATCGCCGCCGGAGTCGTCCGCGCCGTAACTGCTATCGAGGATCCCGATCCACGCGTGCGGGGCAGGGGTCATGAGCGGATGCGACAGGCCGGCATGGAAGTCGAAACCGGCATCATGGATGATCTGGCGCGACACGATCTTGCAGGCTTCCTCAGCCGCATCGAGCGGGGTCGCCCGCATGTTCTCCTCAAGCTGGCCGTTTCGGCCGATGGCATGATCGCCTCCGCCCCTGGGTTGCGCACCGCCATCACGGGAGAGGAAGCCAACAGGCGAACCCATCTGATGCGGTCGAGGTCGGATGCCATCATGGTCGGCGTGAGAACAGTAAAGACGGACGATCCCTCTCTCGCCTGCCGCCTTCCCGGCCTCGAACACCGCTCACCCATTCCCGGCATCGTCGACGGGTCCTTGACGGCTCCAGTGACCGCGCGCCTCTTCGCCTCTGCTCGACAGCGGCCACTCATGATTCTGACGGCGCAATCCGGCAGTCGGGAGCACGAGCAGGCCGGCGCCGAGATCATTTCTTGCCCGGCAATCGCGCCTGGACGCGTCGAACTCGCTGGCGGGCTTGAACGGTTGGCGGAGCGCGGCGTCAATCGCCTTCTTGTCGAAGGCGGCGCCAATCTTGCGGCCCAATTGATCGCTGAAGATCTCGTCGACGAGATCGCGCTTTTTACTTCACCCAAGAAACTTGGCGCTCAAGGAGTTCCGGCGAACCTCGATCTTAACGCCTTTCGCAGGACTCGCGAGGAAACCCTTGGGGACGACGTGCTGACCCACTATGAGAGGCGGTGATGTTCACCGGTATTGTTTCTGACCTTGGCGAAGTGATCGACATGGAGGGCGCGGAGGAAGCTCGCCTCACCATCGCCTCGCGCTATCCCGCCCAATCGATTGCGCCTGGCGACTCCATCGCCTGCTCGGGTGTTTGCCTGACCGTTACCCAAATTCGTGAACTCGTTGATGCCCGCTCGGCCTTTTCCGTTCAGGCTTCGGCGGAGACCTTGAACAAGACGACGCTGCGGCGGTGGGACAAAGGCACGCGGATCAATCTGGAGCGCGCACTCAAGCTGGGCGATCAGCTTGGCGGACATATCGTCCTGGGCCATGTCGACGGCACCGCCGAGATCGTTTCGATTAAACCCGAGGGCCGGTCCAGGCGGTTCGAATTTCGCCCGCCGCTGGTCCTGCTGCCCTATATCGCTCCGAAAGGATCCATTTGCCTTGACGGCACCTCGCTCACGGTCAATGAGGTGAATGGAGAGACCTTTGGCGTGAATTTGATCCCGCACACGCTTGCCGTCACCACCTGGGGATTTTTTCGGGAGGGAGATGCAGTCAATCTGGAGGTCGACATGCTGGCGCGCTATGTCGCGAGACTGCGCGAGTTCGAATGAAGAGGCTCAAGCCAGGTCGGGAAGCCTCGCGACAATTTCTCAAGGCGCACCTGCTCATTGTCGAGGCGCGCTTCTACGAGGACATGGCGGAGGAACTCGCCAGCGGGGCTGAAGCAGCCTTGGCGACGGCGGGCAGCACTTATGAACGCATCGCCGTGCCCGGCGCCCTGGAAATCCCGGGCGCCATCGTCAAGGCGCATCGCACGGGCCGCTACGACGGCTATGTCGCGCTCGGCATCGTGTTGCGCGGCGAGACCAGCCATTACGATATCGTCGCCAATGAGAGTGCCCGTGGCTTGATGGACTTGACCCTGCAGGGCCTGTCGATCGGCAATGGCATCGTGACCTGCGAAACGAAGGATCAGGCCTGGGCGCGGGTGCGCGTTGGCGGAATGAACAAGGGAGGCGCCGCCGCCGAAGCGGCGCTCGCGATGATCGCTGTCGAGCGCATGTTGAAGCAGGAAAAAGTCTAGTGGCGCAGAACCAGCCGAACAGCTCCAAGCGCCCCGTTCGCCGCTCCGCTGCCCGGCTCGCGGCCGTGCAGGCTCTTTACCAGATGGAACTCGCGCAGACGGATGTTGGCGAAGTGCTCGCCCAGTTCTCCACCCGCACGGCGGGCGGCGATTTCGAGGATGGCAGCGTCGGGGGCGCCGACTTTACTCACCTGAAGAACATCGTCGAGGGCGTGGTTCGCGAGCAGCGCACGATAGACACGAAAGTCAATGAATGCCTCGCGACGGGCCGGTCTCTGGAGCGGCTTGAATCGATCATGCGCGCCATTCTGCGCGCTGGCGCTTTCGAGCTTCTTTTTCGCGACGATATTCCCGCCCGCGCGGTGATCTCCGAGTATATCGACGTCGCCCGCGCTTTCTACGATGGCGATCAGCCGGGTTTCGTCAATGGCGTTCTCGACCATCTCGCCCGGTCTCTTTCCATACCGCGATTGTGAGGGAAGCTTGTTGACGGAAACCCTGTTCGATGATGCAAGAGCCAAGCGCAACGCCATCGTGCTGGCAATTGCCCAGGCTCTTTATGCATCGGGCACCGTGGCGCTGGTTGCCACGGCGGGTCTCGTGGGCGCGCAGCTCGCCCCGTCCAGGGGCTGGGCGACGCTGCCTGTCTCGACTTTTGTCCTGGGAACGATGGTCGCCACTATCCCCGCCGCACTGCTGATGCGCCGTGTGGGCCGCAAGCCAGGCTTCATCCTCGGCGCAATCATCGGCGCCTTCGCCGGCCTGTTGTCCGTCTATGCGATTTACGAGAAGGACTTTGCGCTGTTCAGCGTCTCGACCGCGCTCCATGGAGTCTATCAAGCCTCGAGCGGCTATTTCCGCTTTGCGGCGGCCGATACGGCCAGTCCAGGTTTTCGCCCCAAGGCAATCTCCTGGGTTCTGACCGGCGGCGTGGCGGCTGCCCTGCTCGGCACCTTCATCGTCATCCAAACGACCGATCTCCTGGCTCCCGTGATTTTTGGCGGCTGTTACCTCGCTACCGCCATCCTCGCCATATTGGCAATCATCGTGCTCGCCTTTCTGGACTTACCCTCGACGACCCACGAAGAGAGCGGGCCTGCCCGGCCGCTGCTGGAGATCCTTCGCCAGCCTCGCCTCGCCGTGGCCATTGCCTGCGGCACCATGTCGTTCAGCATCATGAATTTGGTCATGACGGCGACGCCGATTGCCATGGTCGATTGCGGCTTCGGCGTCAGCGAATCCTCTTGGGTCATTCAGTGGCACGTTCTTGCCATGTTCGTGCCGAGTTTCTTTACGGGATCGCTCGTCGCCAGATTTGGCGTCGAAAGGATCACCTTGTTTGGCCTCGTCATGCTCATGGGCGCGGCCGTCGCCGCCCTTCTCGGCATTCACTTCCTCAACTTTGCCCTTGGCCTCGTTCTGCTCGGTCTCGGCTGGAACTTTGCCTTCATCGGCGCCACCATCATGGTGACCGATTGCTATCGCACCTCGGAACGCAACAAGGTGCAGGCGGTGAATGACTTCGCCATTTTCTTCACCGTCGCCCTGGCGTCTCTCGCCTCCGGCCGCCTGCTCGATCAGCTGGGCTGGAATGCAGTGAACCTTGCAGTCTTTCCCATGGCCGCGCTGGCCCTGCTGCTCCTGTTGTGGCAGGCCGCGCCCTTGCGCGCAAAAAGGAGTGTTGTTCAGTGAGCAGAGATCACTGCTCCTACCCCATGCGGCGGCGGCTTGGTGTCGTCTCCACGAAGCTGTCGGACGTCAGCCGGCGTTCCGCGATGAGCGTGCGGTAAACGTCAACCGTCTTGCTCGTCGAGCTTGGATAGGTGCGCATTGTGGCAAGGGCGATGAACACCTCCATGATGCCCTGCTCGAGTGTGATCTCGGGCGTGAAGCTCAAGGCTCTCTTCGCCTTTTTCGCAGTAATGCGATAGTCGCGCTTCTCGCCGCCATTCGGCTCGTGGACGAGGTCCACCTGGAAAGGCAGCGTGTTCTGGATCCTCTGCGCGATTTCCTTGATACTGAAATTGTCGAGCGCCAGGTTGAAAGCTTGGCCACGCACGTTCTCCACGGGCGCCTCGACCGCCTCGACGAAGGCCCGCGCTACGTCCTGCACATGAATGAGGGGCCGGTGCTGCTTGCCTTCCCCCCGGATCGTGATCTTTTTCGACTTGAAGGCGCTAAGCGCCATAGAGTTGAGAACCACGTCGAACCGCATGCGCCGGGATAGGCCGAACATCGTGCCGCTGCGCAGGGACGTGACGCTGAATTCATCATCGTTCAAGGCAAAAAGTGCATCCTCGAGCTGCTTCTGGATCTGCGCATGGGTGGACATGGGATTGAGGGGGCTCGTTTCGCTCGCCTCCTTTGCGCCCGGCCCATAGACTGCGGCGGAGCTGCCGAGCACGTAGCGCTTGGCCCCGAGAGCCTTGGCGAGGAGGCAAATCCGCCGGCGCGCG
>DATBMX010000202.1:0-4782 GCA_036554625.1 Aestuariivirgaceae bacterium | reverse complement strand
CGGCGAACCTAAGTGGGCGCTTAGGGCCCCGTGTCAAACGCGCCGCGACCCGCTATAGAGCAGCATGCCCCGCACCACCGGCACCGAAATCGAGCGCCTCATCGGCCTTCTCGCCAAGCTTCCTGGTTTAGGCCCCCGCTCGGCGCGCCGCGCCGCCCTGCATTTGATCAAGCATCGCGATCAGCTCCTGACGCCTTTGACGGAGGCTCTGGCCGATGCGGGCGCCAAGGTTGCGGTCTGCTCCCAATGCGGCAATATCGACACGCTCGATCCCTGCACCCTCTGCCGCGACGAGCGCCGCGATCGCTCCGTCATCTGCGTGGTCGAGGAGGTGGGCGATCTTTGGGCGCTGGAGCGCGCCTCCGCCATCAACGCGCTCTATCATGTCCTGGGCGGCACGCTGTCGGCGCTCGAGGGCAGGCGGCCCGAGGACTTGAACCTGGCCAAGCTCTTCGAGCGGGCGGAGAGCGGCGCGGTGAAGGAGATCGTGCTCGCTCTCAACGCCACCGTCGAGGGCCAGACAACCGCGCATTACATCACCGACCGCCTCAAGGGAAAATCGCTGGCGATTTCGAGGCTGGCGCATGGCGTGCCGGTGGGGGGCGAGCTCGACTATCTCGACGAGGGCACCTTGACCGCCGCCGTCCGCCAGCGCCGTCCGGCGTAGAATCGGCGCCCCTGGCGGTCGGCGTCGATTCGCGCAATGCCGCAGGTTCAGTCGGGCGCCATTCCCTTGTCTTTGAGTTCCCTCACCGCTTTTTCATTCTTGCCGAGATCGGCAAGCCCCATGCCCCGCAAGATGTTGGCGGCTTTGGTGAACTGCACATTGTCGTAAGCGACGATCTCGATGCGATTGCCCCAGGGGTCCCTGAAATCGAGAAACGGGCCGGGAAGCGGCGCAATATTCGCTTGGGCCAGCGACCGGCGAACGGCTTCCTTGTCATCGACGACAAGGCCGAAGTGACGACCGCCGTCGGCGGCTTGCGTGCGGCCCTTCTGCAGGGCCAGGAACTGATCGCCGAGATCGATGAATGCCGACGTGCTGTTCTTGCCGCGCAGAGTGAAGTGGAAAAGCCGCCCGTAAAAAGCGAGCGCCTCGTCGATGTCGCCGACCTCCAGCGCCACATGGTTCAAACCGATCGCGCGCGCTTTCCTGTCATCGGCCATGGGTTCCTCGCTGATCTTCTCACGCTCGAATGCTGCCCGTGTTCACCCCACTGCGATGTCGAAGTGCAGCACGTTCTCAGCTTTGCCTATTCTGCTGTAGAGCGCAATTGCTGGCGCGTCGTCGCGGTCGGCTTGAACGAAGATCACATAGGCGCCGCGCTTTGCCGCGACGAGTTTCAATTCATCGATCAGGCTCGTTGCAATCCCCTGGCGGCGGTGCCCGGACGCCACGGCGAGATCATAGATGTAGATTTCGCTGCGCTCCCGCTCGAACTTGTGAAGCTCATAGGCGGCGAGCCCGCCCACGACCGTGCCATTCTTGAGCGCGGCGAGCGCGACGAATTCCCGGCTGGCGAGCAGGCGCCTCTCATAGTCCGGCCCGGGTCTGGCGCGCGTATAGGTGTCCGGGTCTTCGAACGCCTCCCCGAAGACCGTCATCATCGCTTCCATCACCGCCGAATCCTCAGGGCCAAGCTGCCGTATGGTGACAGAGGTTGAATTCATGACGGGCGCCCTCCCCTTACTCCTTCCATTCGTCACTCCGACGAAAATCGGAGTCCAGCTTTGGGAGGCTCCATAATGGAGCTGGATTCCGGCTTTTGCCGGAATGACGATAAGAAGTCGTTATTCTCTCTCTCGCCCTCGGAGGTCAATTCTCCGCCACCAGGCGCGGCCGGTCCTTGCCGACGATCGGCCGCTGCTGCGGCTCGGGCAGATCGAGCTGCTCGATGCGGCTTCCGCGCTTGGTGATCTTCTCCGACGAGATGAGGAGCTTGTCCACGTCCTGCGTCGCCAGGCCGAAATGCTTCTGCAGATTGAGCACCCGGTCGCGCATGCGCGCCACGTCCTCCATTAGCTTAACCACCTCGACCTTGATTTGACCCGCCTGCTCGCGCATGCGCGCATCCTTGAAGATCGCCTGCATCGTCTGCACGAGGAGCATGAGAATATTGGGCGAGGCGATGATCACCCGCTCGCGGTGCGATTTCTGGATCACGTCCTCGAACCGTTCGTAGATTTCCGCATAGATCGATTCCGACGGCACGAACATGATGGCCGTTTCATGCGTTTCCCCCGCGATCAGATATTTCTGCGCGATGTCCTTCACATGCTTGAGCACATCGGCGCGAAAGCGGCTTTCCGCCTGCCGCAGCTCGGCGTCGGCTCGCGCCGCCTTCAGCATGTTGTAGGCTTCGAGGGGAAACTTGGCGTCGATGATCAGCCCGAGTTCGCTCTCCGGCAGCTTGATCAGGCAGTCGGGCCGCGTGCCGTTGCTCAATGTGCACTGGAAGTCATAGGCGCTCTGATGCAGCCCATCGCGGATGATCGCTTCCATGCGTCCCTGGCCGAAGGCGCCGCGCGTTTGCTTGTTGGCGAGAATGTCTTTGAGGCTCACCATGTGGCTCGACAGCTCGGTGATGTTTCGTTGCGCATTGTCGATGACGGCAAGCCGTTCATTCAGCGACTGCAGCGACTGGCTCGTGCGCTCGGCGGTCTCGCTCAAGCCCTGTCCGAGCCGCATGCTCACCTGGTCCAGCCTTTCGTCGAGCGTTCGCGCCAGATGCGCATCGTGATAGGCGGCCTGTTCGGTGTAGGCCTTGAGGCTGCCCGATAGCTCCGCGAGCTTGTATTCGAGCTCGACCGTGCGTCGCATGGCGTCGAGCGATTCCTCCTGCCCCCGGCGCGAGGCCCTGATGGCAAGCGCCAGCGTGGCGAGGAGCAGGATGAGAGCCGATACGCCAAGGCCCGTAAGCAGCTGCCCATAGGTGATGGGCACGCCACCCACAACTAATAGAATTTCTTCGAGCTCCATAACCCAAGCCTAGTCCGATTCGGCCTGGACCGAAAGGTGAACGCCAATGGCGGCAGGAAAAAGGTCGTGGATCTCCCGGGGCTCGCTGCCTCGCTGTCCTTCCCTAACGCGCGGTCTCCACAAGCTCGATCAGAATGCCGTCGGGATCGCGCAGATAGCCTGCTCTCAGCCCCTTGCCTGGCCCGCTGTCGACAAGAGCGATCTCCCCCTGCGCCCTCGCGCCCGCATCAAGAAGCTTGCGCCAGCTTTCCTCGATGTCCTCGACCTCGAAGCACACATGGGCAGCGCTGCTCTCATTGGGACCGATGCGGCGGCCCTCGCTCCCGCCTTGCAGATACTGGATGAGTTCGAGATGCATGCCGTGTCCGTAGAGATGCGCGACGAGCAGTTCCGCGCCGCTGACGCCGGTCACCATCGCCTGCCAATTCCCGCTGCGCGGCGACACCGAACGCGCCTCGAAACCCATGGTTTCCGTCCAGAAGCGCGCCGCCCGGTCCATGTCGGCGACCGTGAAGCTCATGTGATTGAAGCGCCTGATCATCGCCCTCTCCTGATCATGTGAAACCATAGGCAGTCCAGCCGCCGTTCACTTCCAGGACATGGCCGGTGACATAGGCGGCGCGGCGAGGATCGAGCAGATAGGCGATGCCCTCGGCGACCTCCGCCTCGTTGCCGAAGCGGTTGAGCGGCGTGCGCCTCGTGATCGCGGCGGCATCGAAGCCCCCGGCCTCCGCCATGGCGCGTGTCGTTTCGTTCCAGATATATCCAGGTGCGATGGCATTGACGCGGACGCCGCGAGGGGCCCATTCGACGGCCTGCATGCGCGTAAGGGCGATGAGTGCGCTTTTCGACACGCAGTAGGGGCCCCGACCGGGCGCCGCCACCTGGCCGAGGACCGATGACACATTGACGATCGAACCGCCCCTTGCCATGCGTGCGACGGCCGCATTCGCGATGACGATCGGCGCAAAGAGATTGACGTCGAACACCCGCTGCCAACGCTCCAGCGAAAGCTCGAGCAGGGGCCCGTGGTCCCAGGTGCCGGCATTGTTGACGAGATCGTCTATGCCGCCCCAGCGCCTTGTCATCTCTTCGAGCATCGCCGCCACGGCTTTGGGCTCCGTCACGTCGCCCGCGCCCGCCAGACCCTGATCGTCGCCGAGAGTCTGAGCCGTTGCTTCTGCCGCCGCCCCATCGCGGTCGAAAATCGCCACGCGTGCGCCTTGGGCTGCCAGTAGACGGGCCGTTGTCGCGCCGATTCCCGTGCCCGCCCCGGTGATCAGGATGCGACGGTCGCGAAAATCGCCAGTGTTTGACATGTCTCGTCATGCTCGGGGGACTTGGGTCTCCCCATCTTCCGCTCACTCGTCACCTTCACGCAAGCCACCCCCTTGAATGCACTTCATTCGTCGCCCCGGCGGACGCCGGGGCCCAGCCCCCACCCAGCCCCCCGCTTGCGGGGTGACGAAGGGTACACCGGCAGAGAATTTCCTCTCAATCGTGGAAGTTGCTCTTGACAATGATCCTAGCACTCCGTATGTGATCCTCACCTTGTTCCAGGAGGAGGCGTGGGTCGCGGTCAGGCTTCAACGTGGAACAAGGCGGCGCTTGAGCGGCGGTTTGACCACCGCTGTTTCAGGAGGCCGGTTTGCCCACCCGCCGGAGTCATGGGCGAAAGCTCAGCGGCTCTGCCTCCCCCGCGGGAGATCACCGAAACCTCTCAGGGCCTATGTCTGAGAGACGTTAGGGAATGTGTGTGCGACCGGACAGAAATCGCCGGTGGAGCGCGAATGCGTTGCCAC
>DATBMX010000182.1:0-3745 GCA_036554625.1 Aestuariivirgaceae bacterium | reverse complement strand
GTTCCGGCGGCCCTCCGTTCCAATAAGCTCGGCAAGTCACTGGAAGCGCCCGGTTCTGGCGCTGATGCTAATGGCAATCGCCAATCAGTTCGGCTTCGCTACCTGGAACGCGCTCCACACCAACTTCGCCATCGAGGTGGTGGGATTCGGCGGCCAAGAAATGGGCATCCTTCATACGGTCAGGGAGATACCTGGCTTCCTCTCCTTTGCTGCGGTGTTCTTTCTGCTCATCATGCGGGAACAGACGCTCGGCATTCTGTCGCTGCTGACCATCGGCTTTGGCGTCGCGGTGACAGGATTTTTTCCGACGGCTCTCGGCTTCTACGCCACCACGATCATCAAGTCGCTCGGTTTTCACTATTACGAGACAGTGAACCAGTCGCTTGCGCTGCAATGGTTCGAGAAATCCAAGGCTTCCTTCAATATCGGCAAGACGGTGTCGGCAGCCTCCTTCGCCACCATCGCCGCTTATGGCGTTATTTTCTTCACCTGGAAATATCTTGAGCTCGATTACAAATTTGTTTTCCTCGCCGGTGGCGTTCTCACCGTCGCCATCGCGCTCTTCGCCTGTTTCTGGTTTCCCTATTTCCGCGAGGAAGTGCCTCAGCACCGAAAGCTCGTGCTGCGCTCGCGCTATTGGCTCTATTATGCGCTCACCTTCATGGGCGGAGCGCGGCGGCAGATCTTCATCATTTTCGCCGTTCTGCTCATGGTGCAGAAATTTGGTTACGACGTGAGCCAGATCACCCTGCTCATGCTCGCAAACGCGGTGATCAACACGATAATCGCGCCAAAGCTCGGTTCTCTCATCGGCAAGTGGGGGGACCGCTGGACCATGATAGTGGAGAACATCGGCCTCATCGTCATATTTCTGCTCTATGCAGTCGTGAGCGATCCGTGGATCGCGGCAGGTCTCTATGTCCTTGATAACGCCTTTTTCTTTCTCGCCATCTCGCATCGCACCTATTTCCAGAAGATCGCCGATCCGGCAGACATCGCGCCGACCGCCGGCGTCGCCTTTTCCATCAATCACATCGCCGCCGTGACCATTCCGATTCCGCTCGGCATTCTCTGGGACTGGAGCGCGGCAGCGGTCTTTCTCATCGGTTCGGCCATGGCCGGCATCGCACTGATCCTCTCATTGCTGGTCCCGCGCGATCCCGAGCCGGGGCGAGAGATCGTCTGGTCGCGGCCGGCGCGCTATGCGGCAGCCGAGTGAACCATGCCGCAGACTCTCATCCGCTCAAGCGATCCCTTGCTTCAGCCGTTCACGCTGAAGCACCTGACGCTTCGCAACCGCATCATGTCGACGGCGCACGAGCCCAATTATCATGAAGAAGGCATGCCGAAAGAACGCTACCGCCTCTATCATGTGGAGAAGGCGAAAGGCGGCATCGCTCTCACCATGACCGCAGGCTCGGCCGTGGTCTCGCGCGACTCTCCTCCGGCTTTCGGGAATTTGCATGTCTACAAGGATGAGATCGTCAACTGGATGCGCCAGCTAACCGAGGAATGCCATGAGCATGGCGCGGCGGTCATGATCCAGCTCACGCATCTCGGGCGGCGCACCAATTGGAACAAGGCCGACTGGCTGCCGGTGCTTGCCCCCTCCCCCATCCGCGAACCGGCGCATCGCGCGATGCCCAAGGAGGTCGAGGATTGGGACATCGAACGGATCGTCAACGACTATGCCAGCGCCGCTGAACGCATGAAGGCGGCGGGCGTCGACGGCATCGAGTTCGAATGCTACGGCCATCTCATGGATCAGTTCTGGTCGCCGGCCACCAACCGGCGCCAGGATGAGTATGGGGGCTCGCTCGACAACAGGCTGCGTTTTTCCATGCAGGTGCTGGAAGCGGTGCGCAAGGCGGTCGGGCCGGACTACATCGTCGGTTGCCGGCTCGCGGCGGATGAGGATTGGGAAAAGGGGTTCGCCAGGGAAGAAGGGCTCGAAATCTGTCGCCGACTGATTGCAGCCGGCTGGATCGATTTTCTCAATGTGGTGCGCGGGCATATCGAGCACGATACGCCTTTGTCGCGCGTGGTTCCCGTCATCGGCATGGCTTCGGCGCCACATCTCGATTTCGCCGGCGAGGTGAGAGCGGCCACCAAATTTCCGATCTTCCACGCCGCGCGCATAAATGACGTGGCGACTGCCCGCCACGCAGTGGCGGAAGGCAAGCTCGACATGGTCGGCATGACGAGAGCGCACATCGCCGAGCCCCACATTGCAGCCAAGACGGCGCAGGGACGCGAGGACGATATCCGGCCCTGCGTCGGCGCAACCTACTGTCTCGACCGCATTTACGAAGGCTACGAGGCGCTTTGCATCCACAACCCGGCCACCGGCCGCGAAGCGAGCATGCCGCATCTGATTCCCCCCACGATCGGACGCAAAAAGACGATCGTGGTCATCGGCGCCGGACCGGCAGGGCTCGAGGCTGCACGCGTCTGTGGTGAACGAGGCCATGGCGTCCTTCTCCTCGAAGCGGCGAATGAGCCTGGCGGCCAGATAAGGCTCGCGGCACAGGTCAAGCGGCGCAAGGAACTCATCGGCATCGTCGATTGGCGCATGCGACAGTGTGAGAAGCATAAGGTCGAAATGCGGTTCAACACCTATGCGGAAGCGCCCGACATTGTTGACGCAAAGCCGGATATCGTGATCATTGCGACTGGCGGGCTGCCCACGGACCAAGCGATCGAACACGGCGCCGACCTCGCGGTATCGAGCTGGGACATTCTGTCAGGCGGTTCGAAGCCGGCTGAGGAGGTGCTGCTCTTCGACGACAACGGTGCTCATCCGGGTATGGCTGCGGCCGAGCTGATCGCGGAGAGCGGCGCAAAGCTCGAGCTCATCAGCCCGGAACGCTATTTCGCTCCCGAAATGGGCGGGCTCAATGTCGTGCCTTACATGAAAATCTTCGAGGCCCACAAGGTCAGAATCACGACGATGACACGTGTTCGGGCTCTGCGGCGCCAGGGAAACAAGATAGCCGCCACTCTCTGGAGCCCCTATGCGGAGGAGGACGTGGGCGAGAGGCTCGTGGACCAGGTGGTCGTCGAGAACGCCACCTTGCCATTGGCCGACCTCTACTTCGAGCTGAAGCCGCTCTCCGGCAACCGCGGCCGGGTCGATTATGACGCCCTGGTGGCGGGCAAGGAGCAGGCGGATGGTTCCCCTGGTTCCTTTCGCCTGTACCGTATCGGCGATGCCGTCGCATCGCGCAACATACACGCGGCGATCTATGATGCGCTGAGGCTCTGCAAAAATTTCTGAGTGAGCAAGAATCGGGTGGTGCCGACTCTCGTCGCAGGCTAGCGGAGAGCCATGGCAACCATACAACGAACAATGGGCCTGATCGAATGGATCATGCTCATCGCTCTCAGCCTTATCTGGGGAGGATCGTTTCTCTTCAACGCCATCGCGCTGAGAGGCTTTTCGCCTCTCACGATTGTCGCGCTGCGGGTGGGGCTCGGCGCAATCTGCCTGTGGCTGATCGTGCTGGCGCTGAGATATCAGATCCCGCGCGCTCCCGCCGTATGGCTGCGCTTTCTTGCAATGGGAATTCTCAACAATGCCATTCCCTTCACCCTCATTGTGTGGGGACAACAGCACATCGCATCGGGCCTTGCCGCCATCCTCAATGCGACGACACCGCTGTTCACCGTCCTCCTCGCCAATCTTCTGCTCGAGGATGAGAAGCTCACATTGGCACGAATGTGCGGTGTCATTGTCGGCCTGTTC
>DATBMX010000163.1:0-5543 GCA_036554625.1 Aestuariivirgaceae bacterium | reverse complement strand
TGAACTCCGACATCTACTCTTCGGTGCTGACCGGCCACAAGCTGATCGTGGTCGTATGCGACAACGGTGGCTACGCCGTCATCAATCGCCTGCAAAACTTCAAGGGTGTGCCCTCCTTCAACAATCTCATCAAGGATTCGCGCCATCGCCGTCTGGTGACCGTCGACTTTACCAAACACGCCGAATCCATGGGCGCGCTGGCCGAGCATGTTCGTTCGCTCGGTGATCTTGAAGCTGCTCTCGAACGCGCAAGACGCGCCGACAGGACGAGCGTCATCGTGATCGACACCGACGCCTATAGCTGGACGCCCGGCGATGCCTGGTGGGACGTGGGCGTTCCCGAGGTCTCGACAAGCGAGAAGGTGCGTGCCGCGCGTGCCGACCACATGGCGGCCAAGAAGAAACAGCGCCTGGGCGTATAGCGGAGCGACCGTCACACATGTTCGTGCGCTTCGGCGTGGCGCCCATAGCCTGGACCAACAGCGATTTGCCGCAGTTGGGCGGAGCCACCTCTCTCGAGACCTGCTTGGCGGAAAGCCGCTCGGCCGGTTATTCGGGAACCGAGACCGGCGTAAAGTTCCCCATGGACCCGAACTTGTTGGGCCCTGTCTTGGCGAAACACGGTCTGGCACTTGTGTCCGGCTGGTTTTCGGGTGAGTTGCTCTCGGGCTCCGTTGAGCGCGAGAAAGAGCGGATGCGGGCACAGCTCGACACGTTCCGAGCGCTCGGCGCTTCCGTTCTCATCTATGCCGAGACCTCGGGCAGCGTCCAGGCGAGACGGGATCTGGCAATTTCGCGTCGTCCGCGCCTGAAGGAAGAGGATTTTCGCGCCTATGGGCAGAAGCTCACCGCTCTTGCCGAGTGGATGGCGAACAAGGGCATGCCCATGAGCTATCATCATCACATGGGCACCATCATCGAGAGCGAGCGCGAGATCGATTGTCTCATGACCCATACCGGTCCCGCCGTCGGTCTCCTCCTCGATACGGGTCACCTCGCCTATGCCGGCGCCAGCATTTTAGAAACGACGCGCCGCCACGCACGGCGCATCAACCACGTACACTGCAAGGACATTCGCCCCGAGGTGCTGAAGCGGGCCCGCCAGGACGATCTGTCCTTTCTCGATGCCATCCTGATGGGCGTGTTCACCGTGCCCGGCGATGGAATGATCGACTACTACGCCTTCGCTCGCCTGCTGGCGAAGATCCAATATTCCGGCTGGGTCGTGGTCGAAGCCGAGCAGGACCCCGTCAAGGCGCCCCCTCTCAGATACTCGGACCTGGGGCGCCGCCATCTGTCCGAGGCGTTTCGCGCCTCGGGTTACGCAATCAGGGAGTAGCGAATGGCCTACGATACATTTGGCATGCTTTCGATGGCCGGCAAAGTTGCTGTCGTAACGGGCGGCACTCAGGGGTTGGGCGAGGCTATAGCCCATCTCTTTGCCGACCGTGGAGCCTCAGGCATCGTGATCTGCGGGCGCAATCAGGACAATGGTGCCAGTGTCAGCTCGGCACTCGCTGGCAAGGGCTGTAAGAGTGTCTATGTCCAGGCGGATCTGGAACGGGTGGAAGACTGCCGCAAGGTGATTGCTGAAACGGACAGGCGCTTCGGTAAGGTCGATGCTCTCATCAACGCAGCCGCCCTCACCGACCGAGGAACGATATGGAATACGTCGCCTGACCTTTTCGATAGCCTCTTCGCCGTAAATGTCCGCGCGCCCTTTTTTCTGATGCAGGACGCAGCCAAGATCATGCGGCGCGAAGGCACGCAGGGAACGATGGTTAACATCATCTCAATGTCCGGCCACGGCGGGCAGACCTTCATCACCGCTTACTGCGCGTCGAAAGGAGCTCTTATCACACTGACGAAGAATGTCGCCTTCAGCCTCTTGCGCAATGGTATCCGCGTGAACGGACTGTGCATCGGCTGGACCGACACGCCCGGTGAAGACCGCATCCGCAAGAAATATCATGGGGTCAGGAACGGCTGGATCGAGGAGGCTGAAGCCGGCCTCCCCTTTGGCCGGTTGATCAAGCCCGGCGAGGTTGCCCGCGCCTGCGCCTATCTCTGCACAGATGAATCTGGCCTCATGACCGGATCGATCATAGACTTCGACCAGCAGGTCTTGGGCTGCGCTGACAGCGCACCGCAGCCGCCGCTGCAGACAGCAATGGAGGCGACGCAATATAGTGCTGAATAGTGGCTGACGGATAGCGCTGCTGCCGGGGCTGATGGGAGGCAACGATGGCCTTGCTTGAAATGCAGAACATATCGATGCGCTTTGGCGCCATCGAGGCGTTGGCGGGCGTGGACTTCGCACTTGAGCCAGGGCGGATTACTGGCCTGATGGGCGACAATGGCGCCGGCAAATCCACGCTCGTCAAGATCATTGCCGGCAATTTCCCGCCGACCGAAGGCAAAATGCTGCTCGGAGGCAAGGAGGTGCATTTCCACAAGCCTGTCGACGCGCGCCAGGCGGGAATTGAAGTTGTCTATCAGGACCTGGCCATCTGCAACAATTTGACGGCTTCTGCCAATGTGTTCCTGGGCCGCGAGATCATGAAGGGACTCTGGCCCGTACGCATCCTGGACAATTGGACGATGAGCAGCCGCTCCAAGGAGCTCTTTGAAGAGTTGAAGTCGGAGACTCGCCCCGACGACGTCGTGCGCAGCATGTCGGGAGGACAGCGCCAGGCGGTGGCAATTGCCCGCACGCATCTGTCGAAAGCGAAGATCGTTCTCATGGACGAGCCGACTGCCGCAATCAGCGTCCGCCAGGTGGCGGAGGTTCTCGATCTTTTGAAACGGCTGCGCGACCAAGGCATGGCCATCGTTCTGATCAGCCACCGCATGCCGGACGTTTTCTCCGTGTCGGACCAGATTGTCGTCCTGCGCCGTGGCCACAAGGTGGCTGACAAGCCCATAGCCGGGAGTTCGCCCGAAGAGGTGACGGGGCTCATAACCGGCGCAATCAAGGCGGCTTGAAAGGAACGCGCGAATGACCACAGCACCGACCTATCAGACCGGCTACACCGCACCCCGCCAAAGTTTCCTGCAGAAGCTTCTTTCCAAGCAGCCCTTCTGGGTGATGGTGGCGGTTGTGATCATTCCGCTCATCATGACGGTGGTTGAACCCTCATTCCGCAGCGCGTTCTTCAGCGGCGAGAATTTCGTCAACAACACCCGCAATTTTGCGTTCATCGCCATCATGGCCCTCGGCCAAGTGGCAGTGATGATCACGGGCGGCATCGACCTGTCCGTCGGCTCGATCCTTGCCGTGAGCGGCATCGTGCTCGGCCTGTTGATGGATGCGGGCTATTCCTTCTGGCTTGCGGCCTTTGCCGCGCTCATCGCCGGGATTGTGATCGGCGCCATCAATGGCTTTTTGATCGCCTATCTTAAGCTTTCACCCTTCGTCGTGACATTGGGCATGCTCAGCATCGGCCGCAGTCTCGCGCTGGCTATTTCCAACAACAAGTTTTTCCATGAGTTCGGCGAGGACGAGGCTCTCCTCCAGGCAATCGGCGGCGGCAAGACCTTCGGTATCGCCAACCCCGTCATCGTGATGGTTGTACTCGCTTTGGTAATGGGCTTCATTTTCCGCTACACGCGTTACGGGCGGCATCTCTACGCCATTGGCGGCAACGAGCACGCCTCACAGCTCACCGGCGTACCCGTCGATCTGCTGAAACTCTCGGTCTATGTCATTTCGGGCTTTATGACGGCTGTTGCCGCAATTTTGATGGTGGGATGGCTCGGGTCCGTCACCAACGGCATCGGCATCGGCTATGAGTTGCGCGTCATTGCGTCCACGGTCATTGGTGGCGTGAACTTGCTCGGCGGCGAGGGCGGCGCTTTTGCCGCCGTCGTGGGCGCCGCTCTGATCGAGATTATCAGAAACAGCCTTCTTCTTGCCGGAGTCGACCCCTATTGGCAGGGGACGTTCGTCGGTATTTTCATTATCCTCGCGGTTCTGCTTGAACGCCTTCGGGGCCGCAAGGTTGGTTGATCATGTGCAAAGGCGTGCCTATGGGAGGATCATGATGAGACGTTTGTTGACGGCAGCGGCAGCCCTTGCCGCATTTGTCGTGCTTGTCTCGCCTGCTGATGCGCAAGACAAGCTCCGTTTTGCTCTTGTGCCCAAAGCGATGAACAACCCGTTCTTCGACTTGGCGCGCGATGGTTGCAAGAAAGCCGAAGAAGAATTGGGCAATGTCGAATGCGTTTACATCGGCCCGGGCGAGCACACCGAAGCCGAGCAGGTGCAGATCGTGCAGGATTTGGTTACGCAGCGTGTCGACGGCATCGCCGTGTCCCCGTCCAACGCCGCCGCCATGGCCAGTGCCCTCAAGGCCGCCAAGGATGCCGGCATACCCACCTTGACCTGGGATGCCGATCTCCTGCCCGAAGACAGCCAGAATCGCTCAGCCTTCATCGGCACCAAGAACTATGACATCGGCGCTAACCTCGCCAAGCTTGCCCAGCAGCTGAAGCCGCAGGGCGGCAAGATCTGCCTGCAGACCGGCGGTGCATCGGCGGCAAACCACAATGAGCGCCTGCAGGGCATCCGCGACACCTTGGGCGGCCGCACCGGCACCACGCCTCCAGGGGAGCCCTTGAAGGACGAGAATGGCTGGACCGAGGTGGATGGCTGCCCGCTCATCACCAATGACGACGGCGCCGTGGCCGTTCAGCAGCTGCAGGACATTCTCGGAAAATTCGGCGACCTTGACGTCTTCATCACGACCGGCGCCTTCACCCAATGGTCCGACAATGCCTTCCGCCAGGCAATCGAGCCCTATAAGGACAAGCTCGGGTCCAAGCAGCTCGTCTTCCTCGCTGCTGATACGCTCGATATGCAGATGGCCCAGCTCAAGGAAGGTCTGTCTCATGGCCAAGTCGGGCAGCGTCCCTTCGAGATGGGCCGCCTCGCCATGCATCGGCTTAAGGAGCTCAAGGAAGGCAAGACGTTGCAGGATCCGGAATATACCGGCCTCGACGTCTGCACCAACGAAAACGCCGATTCTTGCTTGGCAAAGTAATCTGGCGCCAAACAGGGACGGGCGAATGAGCTTCGCCCGTCCTAGCGACCCCGCACGCGCAGGCTGACGCAAAACACTCGTAACGTTACCGATTCGATTCGTGGTAAACGAAGCCTCTAGGCGGCTGGAGATCGGAATCCCCCGTTAACCATCGCTTCCTTGACCCCTATGGGATTCTCAAGACAGGGCTTTCTTTTCAAATTTACCATTCGCTAGGATTTTCACTCCCCGCATTCACTCGCTTTAGCATCTTCTTAACCTTAAATTGCCGTTAAGTTTCAGAGATTTGGCTGGCTCCCCTGAACGTTTTGTAAACAACTGCCCCGCACTTTTACCCGTGAGGAAAAGGTTTCGGGGTTGTCACAATGTTCAGTGTAAAGTTTGCTGCAGCGGGGCTTCTTCTCATGTCCTGCGTCACCGCTCAGGCAATGGATTTCTCCCACGGGCCGGGTCTCGCAATTCACCCGCCCCTTGCCCAGCCGAAGAAATCGTTGAGTTTCT
>DATBMX010000128.1:0-4479 GCA_036554625.1 Aestuariivirgaceae bacterium | reverse complement strand
TGGACCGTGCCGCGGCGGCGCAGGTGAGCAACCGCGTGTCCAGGGATTTCGACGTCCGCAAGGCGAAGCCCGACCCCGAGGCGCGCTCGCTTTCGGGCGGCAATCTGCAGAAATTCGTCGTCGGCCGCGAAATGGACCGCCGGCCGAAGATCCTGATCGTGAACCAGCCGACCTGGGGTGTGGACGCCGGCGCCTCTGCACTCATCCGCCAGGCGCTCATCGATCTGGCCCGCGCCGGCTCCGCGGTTCTCGTGATCAGCCAGGACCTCGATGAAATATTCGAAATCGCCGACCGCATCGCCGTCATTTCGCGCGGCGAGCTGTCGCAAGCCTTCCCCGCCGATGAGCTGACCTATGAGAAAGTTGGCTTGCTGATGGCGGGGGCGCACGACGATCTGAGCACCGGGCAGGACGCAAGACATGCAGCTCTTGTTTGAGCGCCGCCCCGAGCGGTCGCGGGGCCTGATGTTGCTCTCTCCGGTGATCGCCCTTCTGCTCACCGCCCTCGTCGGCGCTGTGATCTTCGCCCTGCGCGGCCTCGATCCTCTCCACGCCCTCTATGTTTACTTCATCGAGCCTTTGACGACCCTGTGGTCCGTCGAGCAATTGCTGGTCAAGGCTGCACCCTTGGTCCTGATCGGCGCCGGCCTGTCCATCGCCTATATTGCCAATGTGTGGAACATTGGCGCGGAGGGCCAGTTCACCATTGGCGCCGTTTTCGGCGGCATGCTGCCGGTGCTCTTTCCTGACTTTCAGTCGCCGCTCGTGCTGCCCTTGATGCTTATCATGGGTTTGTTGGGGGGCATGATCTGCGGCTTCATTCCGGCGTTCCTCAAGAATCGTTTCGCCGCCAATGAGATATTGACGAGCCTGATGCTCGTCTATGTCGCCGGTCTTCTCCTGGACTGGCTCGTGCGCGGCCCCTGGCGCGATCCTCACGGTTTCAACTTTCCCAAGACGGTGACCTTCTCCGGCTGGCAGATGCTTCCCACCATTGGCACCACAGTTCACATCGGCGTCGTCATTGCCCTCGTCACGGCCTTGGCGCTCGCCTTTCTTCTCGACCGAACCATCAAGGGCTTCGAGATCCGCGTGCTGGGCAGCGCCCCGCGCGCCGGAATCTTCGCCGGATTTTCGCGGCCGCGCATGGTGATGTTCGCCTTTCTCCTCTCGGGGGGCCTCGCCGGGCTCGCCGGGATTTGCGAAGTGGCCTCGACCGTCGGCCAGCTTCAGCCCACGATCTCGCCGGGCTATGGCTTCACCGCCATCATCGTCGCCTTCCTCGGCCGCCTCAATCCGATCGGCGTGATCGTCTCGGGTCTCATCCTCGCCCTGAGTTACATGGGCGGCGAATCCGCGCAGGTGGCGCTTGGCATCTCCGACAAGATAGCCAAGGTGTTTCAGGGCATCCTGCTTTTCTTCATTCTCGCCTGCGATACGTTCATCCTCTACCGGCCGCGCGTCGTTTCCCGGCGCGCTGCTCCGGAGCTCGCCCCGGCGGAGTAGCACCATGGACATTCTTCAGGCGCTCATCCTCACCGTCATCACCGCCGCGACGCCCCTGCTCCTGGCGGGCGTCGGCGAGGCGGTGGTCGAGCGCGCGGGCGTGCTCAACCTCGGTGTCGAAGGCATGATGGTGATGGGCGCGGTGTCGGGCTTCGGCGCCGCCTATGTCACGGGCTCGCCCTATCTCGGCGTCGTCGCCTCGATACTGGCGGGCACGGGTCTTGCTTTGCTCTTCGCCATTCTCACCCAGACCTTCCTCGCCAATCAGGTGGCGTCGGGGCTCGCTCTCACTCTCTTGGGTCTCGGGCTCTCCGGCCTGATCGGCGAGGCCTTTGTCGGCCTGCCGGGAACGAAGGTTGAAAAGCTCGTCTTTCCCGCCTTGAGCGACATTCCCTTCATCGGACGAATCCTCTTCGCCCAGGATCTGATTGTCTATCTGTCGTTTCTTCTGACGGCCGTCGTCTCCTATGTGCTGTTTCGGACACGTCTTGGCTTGGTTGTCCGCGCCATCGGCAACAACCATGACTCCGCCCACGCCCTGGGCTATGGCGTTATCGCCATTCGCTATTTGTGCATTCTCTTTGGCGGCGCCTGCGCCGGCCTC
The DNA here is from genome assembly GCA_036554625.1 of Aestuariivirgaceae bacterium. GTDB lineage: Bacteria > Pseudomonadota > Alphaproteobacteria > Rhizobiales > Aestuariivirgaceae > DATBLQ01. The sequence continues at coordinate 2,369 of DATBMX010000128.1, read as the reverse complement.
GCTGGCGGCTATCTGTCTCTCGCTTATACGCCGCAATGGATAGAGAACATGACGGCAGGGCGCGGCTGGATTGCCCTGGCTCTCGTCGTCTTCGCCTCCTGGCTTCCCTGGCGCGTGGCGGTCGGGGCCTATCTCTTCGGCGCGGTGACGATCTTGGGTTTTTTCGTCCAGGGCATGGGCTGGGGAATCCCGTCGCAGTTTTTGTCGTCCTTGCCTTATATTGTTACCATAATTGCCTTGGTGATCATTTCCGCCAGCCGGACGATCAGCCGGGCCGCTGCGCCTGCCTGCCTGGGTCGGTCTTTCGTACCGGATCGGTAGGTGTTCAATATCGCCTTCATGCCCGCGACTGGCATGTGAGAGCGGAAAATGGAGTGTCGCGAGGGAGTTGGATATGAAGAAATTTTTGAGTATCGCCGCAGCCGCAGCCTTGGCCGTCGCCCTATCGGCGAGCGGAGCCGCAGCCAAGGTTAAAGCCTGCTGGATCTATGTGGGGCCGGTGGGAGACTTCGGCTACAGCTATCAGCATGATCAAGGCCGCCTGGAGGTCGAAAAAGCCTTGGGGGATCAAGTGGAGACGGCCTTCGTCGAAAACGTTCCAGAAGGTCCCGACACCGAGCGCGCTCTCGAGCGCCTGGCGCGCGAAGGCTGCAACATCACCTTCGCCACGTCCTTCGGCTTCATGGATGCAGCCGTGAAGGTCGCCAAAAAATTTCCCGATCTGAAATTCGAACATGCGACGGGCTACAAGAGCGCCGAGAATCTCGCGATCTACAATGCACGGTTCTACGAAGGGCGCTATGTGATCGGTCAGATCGCCGCGAAGCTGTCGAAGACCGGCGTTGCCGGGTACATCGTATCCTTCCCAATTCCGGAAGTCGTCATGGGCATCAACGCCTTCATGCTCGGAGCCCAGACGGTGAACCCCGATTTCAAGATAAAGATAATCTGGGTCAACAGCTGGTATGATCCGGGGAAGGAAGCCGACGCCGCCAAGGTGCTTTTCAGCCAGGGCGCCGACATCATCGTCCAGCACACGGATTCGACCGCTCCATTGCAGGTGGCTCAGGAGCAGGGCAAGCTCGGCTTCGGCCAATCCTCTGATATGATCAAATTCGCGCCCAAGTCGCAGCTCACCGCGATTGTCGACGATTGGGGTCCCTATTACGTCCGTCGCGTCAAGGAGGTGATCGACGGCACCTGGAAGACGCAATCCACTTGGGAAGGCATGAAGGAAGGCCTCGTCGTGTTGTCGCCCTTCACCAACATGCCTGATGACGTCGCCAAGATGGCCGCAGAGACCGCCGAGAAGATCAAATCCGGGGAGCTCCATCCCTTCACGGGGCCGATTACGCGCCAGGACGGCACGGTTGTCGGCGAGGCGGGCAAGCCGCTGCCCGACACGGATCTCCTGTCGATGAACTGGTATGTCAAGGGCGTCGACGACAAGTTGCCGCAGTAGCACGCGCCGCGAAAGAGGATGCGCAGGTCGAGCTAGGTCAAACCCGTTGATAGCGGTCTCTGTCACTATTCGTCACCCCGGCGGAAGCCGGGGTCCAGCTTTGGACCTCTCGGCATGGAAGCTGGATTCCGGCTTTCGCCGGAATGACGATGGAGAGAGCGTTGCCGACGGCATAGTTCGGCAGTGACCTCCTTCCTTGCCGACTGGCTGAACCTCTTGTTGCGCTGGGCGCATCTCATCGCCGGTATCAGCTGGATCGGCACGTCCTTCTATTTCGTCGCCCTTGATTTCAGCCTGCGCAAACGCGACCGGATGAACATGGGCGTCCTCGGCACCGCCTGGGAGGTGCACGGCGGCGGCTTCTATCATGTCGAAAAATACGAGGTTGCTCCGAGCGAACTGCCCGCCGATTTGATCTGGTTCAAATGGGAAGCCTATCTGACCTGGATCACCGGATTTCTGCTTCTTATCGTCCAATTCTACTGGCATGCCGACACGTTCCTCATCGATCCGTCGATCATGCCGCTCGAATGGTATGACGCGATTGCCATATCGCTGGGCGGGCTGCTCTTGGGCTGGCTGATTTACGACGCACTCTGCCGCTCAGCCCTGGCATTGAACCCCGCGGGCCTCGCCGCCGCCGTGTTCTTTTTGATCGTTGCTGCCTCCTGGGGCTTCACCCATGTGTTTTCCGGACGCGGCGCTCTCATCCACATCGGCGCTCTCATCGGCACCATCATGGCCGTCAATGTCTTCGCTGTCATCATCCCCAATCAGCGCAAGATCACTGCTGCCTTGATTGCAAGGCTTGAGCCCGATCCGGCGCTCGGCGCCATCGGCAAGCAGCGCTCCCTTCACAACACCTATCTGACCTTGCCCGTGCTCGTCCTCATGGTCAGCAATCACT
>DATBMX010000209.1:0-5334 GCA_036554625.1 Aestuariivirgaceae bacterium | reverse complement strand
GGCTTCGTTTTCCAGCGCTTCAATCTTTTCCCTCATCTCACGTCTCTGGGAAACGTCGCTATCGCTCCGCAAAAAGTACTGGGCTTGTCGCGCCAGGAGGCGGAGCAGCGTTCACGTGAGATGCTCGAGAAGGTCGGTCTTGGGCACAAAATTACAGAATATCCGGAACGGCTCTCCGGCGGACAGCAGCAGCGCGTGGCAATAGCGCGCGTCCTTGCCATGCAGCCGAAGCTCATGCTGTTCGACGAGGCCACGTCGGCGCTCGATCCCGAGCTTATCGGGGAGGTCTTGCGAGTCATGCGCCAGCTTGCCGACGAGGGCAGAACCATGGTGATCGTAACTCATGAAATTCAGTTTGCCGGCGAGGTGTCGGATCGCGTCATTTTCATGGACCAGGGCAGGATTGTCGAGCAGGGCAAACCTCGCGAAGTGCTGTTCAAACCAAGAGAACCGCGCACGCGCGCGTTTCTGCAGCACATCCAGGAGCGTTAACGGCTAGACATGGGCTTCTGGCAAGTTCTCGAGGAAAAAGGTTGGTATTTTTTCGTCACCCTGCTCGGGGGTTGGCCCGAAACCTTGTTGGTTGCCGCTGGAGCCTTGATCTACGCGCTTTTATTTGGCCTGATCATTGCACTTTTTCGGATCTCGCGATGGCGTTTGCTGCGCTATCCCGCCATCGCTTATGTCGAAGTTTTTCGCGGCACGCCCGCCCTCGTGCAGTTATTCGTGATCTACTTCGGCTTGCCGGACATCGGCTTCGAACCAACACCCTTGCAGGCTGCGATCGTTGGCCTCGGCATGAATGGTGCAGCCTATCTTTCCGAAGTCTACCGCGCCGGCATCCAGTCCATCCATCGCGGTCAGCTGGAGGCGGCTCTATCTCTCGGCATGACGCCGAGGCGAGCTCTGCAACACATCGTCTTGCCGCAGGCCATTCGCACCATGCTTCCTCCAATCACCAACTTCGCCATTGTGCTCCTGAAGGATACGTCCATTGTTTTCGTCGTAGGCGTCGTCGAAGTGATGGCTCTTGCACGCAACTTGGTCACGGAGACCCTCCAAAGCGCGGTGATCTATCTAATGGCGGGCGCCCTTTATCTGTGCGTAACGATCCCCATGGCGCGCCTTGCCATGCATTTGGAGCGCCAGCGTCAGGTCTGGCACTGAGGCAATCATGCTCCAGCTCCCCGAAATCTACGCGGAAAACATCCATCGCTGGCTGCCCGAGCTTCTCTACTTTTCCCTGACCACGCTCAAAATTGCCTTCGTATCGTTTCTGCTTGCGGTCGCCATCGGCTTGCTTTTTGCTATTTGCCGCACTTCCAAGAGCCGTGCATTGCGCGCACTCGCTATTGGTTACATCGAGATTGCCCGTGGCCTGCCCATTGTTGTGGTGCTCTACATCGTCTACTTCGTTCCACCGCAGCTCTTCCCCGGACTCAACTGGCAATGGTTCACTGATTTCACGGGCGCCGTCATCGGCCTGGCCCTCCACGGCGGCGCTATCCTTGCAGAGGTGTTTCGTTCCGGAATCGAAGCACTGCATCGCGGCCAGCGCGAGGCGGCTCTGACTTTGGGTATGACCCCAACACAGGCGATGGCCTACATCATTCTTCCCCAGGCCATCCGCATCGTTCTTCCCCCGGTCGCGAACTATGCTATCGGACTGCTCAAGGACACCGCCCTTTGCTCGCTTATCGGGGTGAACGAACTGATGAACGACGCGAAGAGCATCGCCTTTGCCGACTATCAGCCGATGGCCGTCTTCCTGCTCGTCGCTGCCATCTATTTTGCGATGAGTTATCCGCTGTCGCTCGCCGTCCGCATGATGGAATGGCGGTTCAGTGTGTCGCGCTAGAGGAGTCCAAGCGATGCAAATCACAGCCATTCATGCAACACCTCTCTTTTGCGCTTTCAAGCAACCATATCATTGGGCGCAAGGTGTCAACTACGGCGCACCGGTCATTCTGATCGAGATTGAAACGGACACCGGCATCATCGGGATCGGTGAATCCGTCGCGAGCCCGACGGTGGCGCCTGTTCTTGCCATCATCCAGGATGCTATCCCGCATTTTGTCGGGCAATCGGCTTATGACGGCAATCGCCTGATATCGAACTACTATCAGTATGGTTTCAATTCCAAAGGAACCGGCAGTGCCCCACGTTATTTTTCGCAGGCTCTTGCTGGAATCGAGCTGGCCCTCTGGGATGCCATCGGCAAGGCGACGAGGTTGCCGCTGCACAAGCTCCTGGGAGGGGCGGTGCGCGACAAGGTCGAGTATTTCGGTTTCCTTCAGGGCGATACGCCGGCCGAGCTGGCCGCCCATGCGCAGGAACTCGTGAGAACCGGCTTCAAGGTGCTCTATGTCAAAGTAGGCCGGGGCGAGGATCTCGATGTGGCAATCTGTGCTGAGGTGCGAAAAGCCATCGGCAAGACCGTGCGCTTGCGGCTCGACGCCAACGAGGTTTGGGACATGCTGATGGCGAGGCGAATGTTCGAAGCGCTCAAACCTTTCAATCCCGAGTTCATCGAGCAGCCCGTGCCGGGGCGCACCGGTTCAGAGGGTCTGTCCCGGCTCCGGGCAGTCACCAACATTCCCATTGCTGCCGATCAATCCGTCTATTCGGCGGCAGACTTATTCGAGATTTGCCGCAACCGAGGAGCCGATGTCATCGTGCTCGGGCTCCATGAAACCTGCGGCGTGGCACGCTTTCTCAAGGCTGCAGCAGTTGCGGAAGCCGCCAACACCAACATTTGCCTTCACGGGGTCTTTGAAACCGGCATCACCACATGCGCCTCGATTCAGGTCGCCGCGACAATCGGAAATATGGACGACGGCAATCAGATCATGTGTCAGTTGCTGGCGGAAGACATTGTCGAAAAGCCCGATTTGACGCCCGTCAATGGAGCTTTGCCCATCTCGAACGGGCCCGGCCTCGGTTTCGAGCTGAGACATGATGCTGTCAAGAGGGCAGCGAAAGCGTTGGAGAAGGGGAAGCATTAGCTTGATCAAGCCCGGTTCCGTGCTTGAAGCTGTTGAAGAGCGCGACGTCGGTTTCCTATGCCCGGTTTACGCGGATCTGCATGACTTCAAATATGACGCCCCCCGGCGAACGGCAGAATGCGATCCGCCGTGAGCCCAGCCCTGCATCGATCTCCATGAGCGGAACCAGAATCTGGGTCCCCTGTGCCACGAGTTCTTCCACAGTGGCGTCGACATTCTCCACTTCGAAAACGGCATGGGTGAGTCCATCGCCGAGCGGTTCGGCCAGCGCGTGTTCGAACACCGTCTTGGGTGTCAGGAATAAGCGTGTGCCGCCAAAATCAAGCAGCGCATACTCGAACTGGCCATTCTTGGTCGTTAGCTTCTCGTGGACCCGCAATATCGCACCGAGTGTCTGAAAGTAACAAACTTCCTTCTCGACGTCGGCGACGCGGATGCCGATGTTCCACAGCTTGCTCTCCACGGACTATCCTCCGGGCCTGTTCCATCCGCGATGGCCGTCGCCATAGGCATCCCAGCCGCCCTCTGTTACAACAACCGTGTCTTCGAGCTTCACGAAACCGCGGCGTGGATGGGACATGGTCGTTTCGATCGAGATGACCATGCCGCTGGCCAGTGGCAAGTCTGCATCGCAACCATGATAGCGCTGTGGTGCGTTGGACGTCAGCCGGGGCGCTTCATGGCTCACGAGCCCCATGCCGTGGGCCACGAAGTGAAGGCAGCTTCTGTTGGTTGATGAAGCGATCATGCGCAGCGGCTCGTTGTAGATGTCACCGCCCCGGACCCCTGTCCTGATCGGCTTTCGGGCGACCTGCTGGATCGCCTCCACCTCCGCCAACAGGTCGACCAGTTGTGCATCCGGCTCGCCGAGGATGGCCATGCGGCACAAATCGCCAATATAACCCTTGTAGTTTCCGCCGCTGTCGAGCGACAAAATGTCTCCCTGCTCGAGGATCTGGTCGGAGGGCGCCCGGTTGAGGCTCGTACCAGCGGTCGACAGGCAATATTCGAAGATCAGACCCCGGCCGACCTCCTCGCGCCTAAGGGCCTCCACAAGTTCGCTCTTGCGCATGCCCGGTCGTGCGATCGCAATGCTCGCCATCATGGACTCGATCACACCATCGGAGGCTTTCCGCAAAAGTTCAAGTTCGGCAGCCGTCTTGACCGCCCGCAGGCGTTCGAGCGGAAAATGCGCCTCCAAGAATTCGGCATGGGGAAAGGCCGCGCGCAGCATGTCGTAGGCATCCGCCGGCAGGAACGCCTTCTCGACGCCAATGCGCCTGCCGCCACCCAGTTGAATGATCCGGGCAATGGTATTCTCGGCTGCATCGACGGTGCCCCAGCCCTTGAATACAACATTGCTCATCCAGAACTTGCCCATGTCGCGGTCATAGGTCTCCATCGGATTGGCGACATAGGTCGTGGCGTCTGCTCTCCCGCGACGATAGATGAGGACCGGCATGTAGCGGCTGACCCCGATCGCATCGGCATAATCGTGAAAGAAAAAACGATGCCCGCCTGTCAGATATTGAATGTTGTGCTTGGAAGTGACGAGCAGGATGTCGATCCCTGCCTCGTCCAGCAGCCGGTCGAGGTGGTCGGAATCGAAGGGAAGTCCTGTCCCGCGGTTCGTATCCATGGCGTTCTCGTTTGCTGCAGGCTATTGCAGTTTGGCGAGCCGGTCGAGCGCGGCGCCCGCGATGCACGCTTACCCGCCGGTTCCCGTGACTTTACGATCAGGCGGAGCTGCGCCAATTTATTGACAACAAAGGCCGGGCTTTCATAGCCTGAATTGGGAGGATCGGGTGGCCGCGCAGCCCGTCATCGAACTAGTCGATGTCGCCAAGAGTTTCGGCGGCATTCGGGCACTCAAGGGAGTGAGCCTATCGATTTTTCCAGGCGAGGTCGTGGCGTTGGTAGGCCATAATGGGGCAGGCAAATCCGTTCTCGTCCAGATCGTTTCCGGCGTCTTCCCCGCCGATCACGGATCGATCAGGGTGGCAGGGCAGCCGGTACAGTTTCGAAGTCCTGCCGATGCCCGAAATGCCGCCATTGAGACCATCTATCAGACGCTCGCTCTGGCCGAGAACCTGGATGCACCGGCAAACTTCTTTCTCGGTCGCGAGCTGCGCAAGACTTTCGGCTTTCTCGACACGAGGCGGATGACGGAAGTTGCCGCCCATGCACTCTTGGCTCTCAATCCCGATTTCACCGACATCGAACGGCCCGTGCGTCAGATGTCGGGAGGACAACGCCAGGCCATTGCTATAGCTCGGGCTATTCACTTCAATGCCAGATGTTTGATCATGGATGAGCCCACGGCTGCGCT
>DATBMX010000126.1:0-6231 GCA_036554625.1 Aestuariivirgaceae bacterium | reverse complement strand
CGATCTGAAGGTCAGGGGCGATTATCTGGCGGTCGCAACCATGGGCCTCGGCGAGATCGTGCGCGTTATCGTTCTGTCCGACGCGGCCGCTCCCCTGCTCGGCGGAGCCAAAGGAGTTCTGCAAATCCCCCGTCCAGAGATCGGCGATTTCAGGCTCAACAATCCGGTCTCGCTGTTCTATCTCACGCTGGTTGCCTCTCTCGTTGCCGCCTACGCCGCATGGCGGCTTGAGGAGTCCCGCCTTGGCCGCGCGTGGAAGGCCATCCGCGACGATGAGGATGTCGCCCAGGCGCTCGGCATCAATCTTATCCAGGTGAAGCTCCTCGCTTATGGTCTCGGAGCGGCCTTCGCCGGCTTGGCGGGCTCCATCTTTGCCGTGATGCTGGGCTCGATCTACCCGCACAGCTTTCAGCTCATCATATCGATCAACATCCTGGCGCTTATCATCGTTGGGGGAATGGGCAGCCTCCCCGGTGTAGCGCTTGGCGCCATCGTGCTCATCGGCCTGCCTGAGATGCTTCGCGAGTTCGGTGAGTTCCGTTATCTGTTCTATGGTCTCGCGATTGTCGCCGTGATGCGACTGAAGCCGGAGGGTCTGTGGCCATCCGCAGCCAAGCGGCGCGAGATGCGGATCGATGCCGAGACGCTGGCCGTACAGAAGGGCGCTGAATTGACCGAGGAAAAGACGGCCTGAGGCATGCCGGGTCTCCTGCAAACCGTTCAGCTGACCAAACGCTTCGGAGGTCTGGTCGCCGTTGACAGCTTCGATCTCGATGTAGCGGAAGGTTCTATTCACAGCATCATCGGACCAAATGGGGCGGGAAAGACCACCGTCTTCAACTGCATCATGGAGTTCTACAAACCGGATGGAGGAGAGATCTACTTTGCCGGAGGCCGCATCGACGGCGTCACGCCCGATCGGGTGGCGGCGGCGGGGATCAACCGAACATATCAAAACATCCGGCTGTTTCGAAATCTCACTGCCATCGAGAATATTCTCGTCGGCATGCATCTCCATCTCAGGTCGACGTGGCTCGGCGCCTTATTCAACACGACTGGAACGAGGGCCGACGAAGAACGCGCCCATGTCGATGCAATCCGGATTCTCGATTTCGTTGGCCTGCGCGGGCGCGGCGACATTGTGGCGCGTAATTTGTCCTATGGCGATCAGCGCCGCTTGGAAATAGCCCGGGCGCTGGCCACGCGGCCGCGGCTCCTGATGCTTGATGAGCCCATGGCGGGCATGAATCCCCGCGAGAGCCTGGAGATGATGAATTTCGTCAGGCGCGTACGCGATGAACGCAAGGTCACGATCTTGCTCATCGAGCATTCAATGCGCGTGGTCATGGGAATATCCGACCGGGTGAGCGTTCTTGATCATGGCGTCAAGATCTCAGAGGGCACGCCCTACGAAGTGCAGAACGACAGGAAGGTGATCGAAGCTTACCTCGGTATCCAGAAGGAAAAGGTGCTGAAATAGATGCCGCTGCTCGAGGTCAGCAACCTTCACGTCTATTACGGCAAGATCCATGCCCTCAAGGGCGTGACGCTGAGCCTCGACAAGGACCAGATCATCACCCTCATCGGGGCCAATGGCGCAGGAAAGAGTACGACGCTCAAGGCCATCTCCGGCATCCTCGCGGCCACCGAAGGGGACATCTTCTATGACGGGCAGTCGATCCGCGACGTGGCTGCGCATCACATCGTCGGGCGCGGCATCGTGCAGGTGCCGGAGGGTCGCCGGATCTTCAGCCGGCTGACAGTCGCCGAGAACCTTCGTATCGGTGCCTTTCTTCTGTCTGATAGGAAATGGATTGCTGAGGCGGAAGAGCGCGTGCTCGAGCTGTTTCCCCGCATCCGGCAACGGCTCAATCAGATCGCCGGCACGCTGAGCGGCGGCGAGCAGCAGATGCTGGCCATCGCCCGTGGCCTCATGTCCAATCCGCGCGTTCTGCTCCTCGACGAGCCGAGCATGGGCCTTGCCCCCATTCTCATCCAGCAGATTTTCGAAACCATCATGGACATCAAGAAGAGCGGCGTCGCGATCCTGTTGGTCGAGCAGAACGCTTTTCTGGCATTGCAGATTGCCGACTATGGCTATGTCATCGAAACCGGAGAGATCAGCTTGACCGGCAGCGGGTCGGAACTTCTGAGCAATCCCCTCGTCAAGGAGGCCTACCTGGGCTGAGTAGCGGGAAGAATGAAACTTCACGGCAGGGGTATCATTGTAACCGGAGGGGCCAGCGGCCTTGGTCTCGCGACCGTGGAGGCGCTTGCCGGGAGCGGCGCAGAGGTCGCCGTCATCGACATCAACGAGGCGGCTACGGCCAAATGCCTCGAAACGCTCTCGGCACGGGGGTTGACGGCCCACGCCGTGGCCGGCGACATTGTTGCAAAGCAGAGCGCTCTTCAGCTTGTCACGCGCGCCGCAGGCAAGCTTGCCCGGCTCGACGGTCTCGTCAATTGCGCGGGAGTCTATCCGCGCAAGGCGCTGCTCGACATTTCGGACGATGATTGGGATCTCGACTGGAAGGTAAATGTGCGCGGCACTTACAACACGATGGCTGCCGCTGTCGGAATCATGCGGCGGCAGCCGATAGCCGACAAGGTGAGAGGACGCATCGTCAATATCTCATCAGTCGATGCATTCAAGGCTCACCCGCAGAATGCCCACTACGCTGCTACAAAGGCCGCTGTCGTGAGCCTCACGCGGTCATTTGCGCTCGAGTTCGCGCCGGACCAGATCCTTGTCAATTCCATCGCGCCGGCAGGCATAGCCACGGAAAAGGCCAAGGCGGCGGGTTTCCTGCCGGAGCTTGCGTCTCACACTCCTCTCAAGCGCAATGCCGAGCTCGGCGAAATCGTTTCATGGATTCTCTTCATGCTGAGCGCGGCGAACACCTATATGACGGGAGAGACCATAATCGTGAGCGGTGGTTACATCTTCGCGTGAGGAGCGGACAATGAAACTCGGCCTTTTCAACCTCATGACGCAACGTGACGCAAGCGCAAGCCCACGTCAGATCGTCGAGGACACAACGTCCATGGTGCGCCTTGCCGACGAGGCGGGCTTCGACGTTGCCTGGTTCGCCGAGCATCACTTTTCCAACTACTCCATCTGCCCCTCGCCGGCTATGATGGCATCTTATTGCGCGGGCCTGACGCACCAAATCCGGCTCGGCGCCGCCGTGCATGTATTGCCGCTCTACAATCCAATGCGCCTCGTGCAGGAACTGGCTCTGCTCGACGTTCAGTCGGGCGGGCGCGCAGTTGTCGGTATCGGCGCCGGCTACCAGAAATACGAGTTCGACCGCTTTCATCAGAAACTGCCGGAAAAGTTCGACGTCTTCTCCGAGATCTGGGACATCATCGAGATGGGCCTTTCCAAAGGCCACGTCGAATATCGTGGGAAGCATTTCCAGATTCCCTCCTCGCCCCTGTCCCTGCGGCCGTTGCAAGAGCCCATGCCTGAAATTTTCGTCACCGGCCTCGAGGCCGGCGTTGTTCAGCGTACCGCGCGCAGCGGCCATGTTCCGTTCATCACAGCGGGTTGGCGCGGCGTGCCTCTGCTGCGCGAAATGCTCGAGCATCTGCACAATCAGTACCGCATCGCCGACGTCGCGCCCGAGCACACGCCCCTCGCTGTCCAGCAGTATGTTTACGTCACTGATGACCGCAAGGAAGCACTCGACATTGCCGACAGGGCGAGAACCATTGCACGCATTGTTGCCACCACGCGAGGCGGCGATCCTGTCCTGTCAGGTCACTTTATCCAGGCGCCGCCGCTCCCGGACGAGCCTCCGCTGGAAACCTTCCTCGACAATCTGGTTATTGGCGATGCGCACTATGTTGCCGAGAAGCTCGTCCATGAAACCAATCTCCTCGGCACGACGCATTTGTCTTGCTTCATGCAAATCGGCAGCGTCGCCGGCGAGAAAGCCAGGCGCTCGCTCCGCCGCTTCGTTACCGAAGCGATACCCTTGATGGAAAAATCCTTTGGAATGTCGCTGGATCAGGTGAATGCCGAGCGAGCATCAGTTTCGCATCGACCAACGACCCGACACTCGCCGCCTCTTCCGCTTCCATCTAAGCGGCGAAGGGAGCAGGCCTAAGCTTTGCCGACATAGGCAATCGCCTCGATCTCGACTAGCATCTCAGGCTCGGCCAGAGCAGCCTGGACGGTCGTGCGGGCTGGTGGGTCCTGTGGAAAGCCGCGCGGAATTCCTCGTTCATAGCCGGAAAAAACCGCATGTCGGCGAGATAGACATTGCATTTGAGAATGTCGGCGAAGCCCGCTCCTGCTTCTTCAAGCACCGCTCGCATGTTGGCGAGGATCTGCCGCGTCTGCGCCCGCACGTCTCCCTTTCCAACCAGCCTCCCCTGCTCATCCCAGGCAACAAGGCCCGCCGTATAGATCATGCCATTGGCGGTCGTACCGGCAGAGTAGGGATATTGCGGAAGTGGCAGATAAGCCAGTTTGGCCGGGCGAAGAACGTGCTTCGGCATTTTGTTCCCCATTCGACTGATTGCTGGATTCATCAAGCCTACTGCACCATTGCATCCTCAGGAAGAGCGTGCCTAGATTCCGCAGAAGAAAAGTCAGGAATGAGGAGGAACTCGTGAGCAGCACTGTGAGATTCTTGAGCACGCTTGTCATCTTCGGCGCACTCGCCACCACGCCTGCAATCGCCGCAGAGGCCGAGTCATGTCGAAAGCCGCGCATCGCCGACGGTGGATGGACTGACAACACGGCCCAGAATGGTTTTCTCACGGCCGTGCTCAAGGGACTTGGCTATCAGCCTCAGGTTGATCTCCTCGGCGTGCCCGTAATTCTCACCAGCATGAAGCAAGGCACCACCGACATATGGCTGGACAATTGGATGCCCAGTCAGACGGCGGAAGTCGGCCCATATTTGAAGGACGGCTCCATTGAGAGCCTCGCGATCAATCTCGAGGGGGCGGGCTATGGCCCAGTGGTGCCGAACTATGTGGCAGATTCCGGAGTGAAAGATTTGAAGGATCTCGGCGGCCACGCCGACAAGTTCGAGCACAAGCTCTATGGCATCGAGCCGGGCAACGACGGCAACCGGATTCTTCAGTCCAAGATTGACGATCCGGGCAATAATCTGAAGGACTGGCAGCTCGTCGAGTCAAGTGAGCAGGGAATGCTCGCCCAGGCTGAAAAAGACATGGCCAAGCAGAAATGGATCGCGTTCCTGGCCTGGACACCTCACCCGGTGATGGGCCGCATGCAGATCACATATCTTACCGGCTTCGAAAAGGACGGTTTTGGCCCAGCCAAGATACACACTCTGGTGCGCGCCGGATATGTCAAGGAATGCCCCAACGTGGGGAAGCTTCTGAACAACGTGAAATTCACTCTTGATATGGAAAGCGCCGTGATGGAGCGTATTCTCGCCGGCGAGGACGCGGAAAAGACGGCAGCCGAGTGGTTCAAAGCCAATCCCTCCGTGTTCGAAACATGGCTTCAGGGCGTCACGACCTTTGAAGGTGCTGATGGGTTGCCAGCAGTGAAAAAGCAGCTCGGCCTCTAAGTGCTCTCGATCAGGAGGACTCCCATGGCTGCAATGAAGCTCAATATTCTGAAACCCAGCGTCAATAACATGGCGGTGAGAGTGTTCGCGCGCGCCGCCGGGCTTGACTTCAACGAGGCTGATGTGTGGGGAAGCACGCGTTCGGCGGAATTTCTTTCCAAATGTCCGGCGCACCTCACGCCCATGCTCGAATCGGATCAGTTGCCCAAGGGCGCCATTTGGGAAAGCTGCGCGATCATGCAATATCTCTGCAATGTGCATGGGTTGGAGCAGTTCTACCCATCCGATCCTGCGCGACGAGCAATGATCGACAGCGCAATGTTCTACATCATCGGAACGCTTTATCCTTTGATCGCGCGGGCGACTTATCCGGCTCTCGGCTTTCCACAATATCCCGGCGAGGTGGGAGCGAGCGAAGCTTCACCTGCGGAAAAGGAGAAGGCGCGCAATGCCGCCTCTGATGCGATCGCAGAGCCTCTCGACGTCTTTCACAAGTTTTTTCTTGCAGACAAGCCCTTCATCGGAGGTGACAGGCCGTCAATCGCTGATATCAGGCTTGCCGCGTCTCTCGAGTTTCTCTCAGCCGTCGACTACCCGCTGCCGCAATGGGCGCGCGATTTTCTAGACGCGATGGAAAGAACTTTCGGTAAGGCCTATTCGGAGCCGGCAACCGATG
>DATBMX010000088.1:0-6672 GCA_036554625.1 Aestuariivirgaceae bacterium | reverse complement strand
CGCGCGCGATGGTTTTGACGCGCGCCGCATCCGGTGGGCTCAAGCGGGCACGTTCGGAAAGAGTTGTGACGAGCTGGGTTTCATCGGCAAACAGGGCTTGGCGGACAGCATGAAAATCGGGCAATGAAACCTCCTGAAAATGCTTTCTCGTCAGGGCTGGAAATGCGGAACTTTGAAAAAGAATGCCCGGTTCCTTACAGGATTCTTCCGCCATGATTCCAGAGGGTTTCGTCGTCCGTACGCCAGACAGCCTCAGGGAGATCACGCGGAAATGGCGGGCCGAGGGCCATAGGACGGCCATCGTGCCTACCATGGGGGCGCTGCACCAGGGGCATTTGGCCCTGGTTGAGGAGGCTTTCCGCCACGCCGGGCGGGTGGCCATGTCCATTTTCGTCAACCCCAGGCAGTTCGGCAGGGGCGAGGATTTGAGCCGCTACCCGCGCAGCGAAGATCGAGACGGCCGCATGGCCGCAGAGGCAGGCGCTCACCTCCTTTACGCGCCCGACGCCTCGACCATGTATGCGGCGGATTTCGCCACGACGATCACCCTCGCGGGTCCGGCGCAGGCAGGTCTTGAAGACAGCTTCCGTCCGCATTTCTTCGATGGCGTCGCGACCGTGGTCGCCAAGCTCCTCATACCTGCCGAATGCGATTGTGCCATGTTTGGCGAGAAGGATTATCAGCAGCTCAAGGTCGTGACCCAGCTGGTCAGGGACCTCGATATGGCGACACGGATCGTTCCCGTGCCTACGGTGAGGGAGGCTGATGGGCTCGCCATGTCGTCCCGCAATGCCTATCTCACTGCCGACGAGCGCAGAATCGCACCGCACCTTCATGCCGCCCTGCTTGCCGCGGCAAAATCGATCCGCGCAGGAACGGAGCCGGCGGACGCTGCGGTAGACGCCTCGCGCCGGCTCTCCGGAATCGGATTTCGCGTCGATTATGTGGGCGCGCGGAATGCCGACAGCCTTGCACCCTTGCGTTCGCGCGATGAGCCGATCCGGCTGTTGGCGGCCGCGCGGCTCGGCAACACGCGGCTCATCGACAATGTCGCCGTCTGACGTTCATCTCATCGCGCCGTACGCTTGCGCGGGGGCCGCGAGATCTCTTTCCGACCCTGATTTGCCAGGCGCGCATGATGCAGGGCGTCGATGTGTCGGACCGACTGAAGAGCATTGTGCATGGGCTCGCAGATCAACCGCTCGCCTGCGGCGTCCCAATGACAGACAGGGTCCCACAGGCCCATGGGCGTCCACACCTCGTTCTCGTGCCACTCGGGCATTCCGAGAATGGGATAGAGGCAGACGCCGCGCAGAGGCACGCCTTCCCACAGAAGCGCCTCGCATTCCGCAGCGACCTGGAGGAGCCATTCGCCGCGCTTGTCGCCGACATGCGCCGTCTCGGTGATCATGATTTCGCCGCCATAACGCTGCCACGCGGTGCGAACGAGATCGCGCAGCGCCATACGGCGTGGATCGTCTTCTGCAAGCGGCGGGATACGGCCGTCCGCGGTGGACGCGATGCCAAGTTCCCATTGATTGGTCCAATAGTAATTCACGCCGACGATGTCGAGATGGGCGCGCGAACCGCCAAGCTCGGGAAGCAATCGCCCGGCCAGAATGTCCCAGGCCTGGAAGACCAGGCGCTCGTTGAAGTCTCGTGCCTGGCCGGTCATATCCGCACGATCGACGGGGACGGCGACACGACAGAGCGGGTCGACATTGACGATGCGCGCCCCAGGAGCCGCCGCCCACAAGGCCTCGATGCCCGCTATGGCCGCCCGCGCGAGCGACACCTTGAGCTCCCAGCCGCGTCCCTGGCCATAGGGCGCAAAGAGCCCTTTCTCACCGCCCGCATAGGCCATGAAACTCGGCTCGTTCACCGGCGTGAACATGCAGGCGCCCTCGCTCCGCGCGCCGATATAGCGCCCGACCGCGTAGCAATAGTCGGCAAAGCGTTCGGGAAATTCTGCGCTCCACAGGTCCGCGTCGCGCGGAAAGCCGTAGTGAAACAGATCCCATATGATGTCTATGCCATGCCGGCGCGCCGCTTCAGCAAAGGGTTCGACGGATGCGAAATCATATTTGCCCCGGCCGCGGTCGACGAGGGGCCAGCGCACAGTCTCGCGGGCCGCATGAATGCCGAGCTGAGCAAGGTTGCGATAGTCCTGGTCCACGGTCTTGTCGTGACCGGTGGCGACGACCTGATCGAACCACTGGCCATGACGATTGTAGCCAGTCGAACCTTCAAACCCGGCAAGAAAGAAACTGCGGAACATCCGATGTTCTCCTGTTGAGGGACAGCAGCCCCGCCGAGAGAGGCTCCGCGTGAGCTGCGCCTTTGGCAAGATGCCGATAGGCATCGACGAGAGGCGTTGGTATGCGGTCAAGATTCGAATCGAGATTCCACAGGCCCATCTGCGCGAGATAAGATGCGATATCGCGCTTCCCCTGGCGATAGGCCCAGGTGACGAGCGCGAACATGGGCCACCAGGTGTAACCGACGAGCGGCACGCCTTCGCGGCGCAATTCGGCCACGGCGGCGACGGAGTCTTCGAGCCACGCTTGCCGGCGGGCAACCGAGCCTAGGGAAGCGGTTTCCGAAATCATGAGCGGGCAGCCGTAGCGTTGGTGATAAAGGCGGCCCAGCCGCGCCACGAGATCGCCGTTGGCATAGGGCATGCGAATTCGGAAGCGGCCGCCGCGATCGCGCAGCAGGCGCTTCAAGGTGAACATGGGGTAGAGGTTGAGCCCGATCACCTGCAGGCGAACGGGTTTATCGAGGAACGTCTCGAGATCGCTGGCCCTGGCGCCGTTCGCGAGGAGCCAGCTCCACAAGCCATGGGTTTCGTTCACTCTGCCGCTGATGAGATCGAGAGCAAGAAAGACGATCTCCTGTCGCCGGCCAGCCTCGGCCGCCAAGGACGGATCCTCAGCTTCGAACAGGTCTGTGGCATCGACATGATAGAGGACGATTTTTGGGTCAATGGCTTCGAGGGCCTTGACCGTCGCCTTGATGCCGCGGCAGATCGCGAGCATGACCTTCACGAAGCCTCGCCAGCTGCGCTCGAAGGGCGGCCACCAGCCGAGCCTGCCGCAATACCAGGCGGTGATGCGCGGTTCGTTGAGAGGCGTGTACCAGGTGATGCTGCCGCGAAAGCGCTCAGCCAGCCGAGCGGCATAATCGGCGACGAAGCGCGGGTAGTCTGGATGCAGAAACGCCCCCTCGATCCATGGCGGAAGACCATAGTGGACAAGATCCAGCTGAGGATCGATGCCGAGTTCGAGCATCAGGTTCAGCGTTTGATCGGCAAAGTTCCAGTCCCAGCGTCCTTGTTCCGGCTGAATGCGATGCCAGGGAATGCCGTAGCGCGCCGCGCGCACGCCAAGGCTGGACATGAGGCGTATGTCGTCCGCCCAGCGGCGGTAATGATGCGTCAGCTCATATTCATCGAGCGTGCGGCCCGTCCGGGGATGGGGCGCCGTGATGAACGTGTCTTCGATCCCCGTCGTCCACCAGAATGCGTCGGGCGTCGTAAGCTGCGCCAGATTCGATCTGCTGGGGAGCTGTGGTGGCATCCTTCAAATCCGCATCTATTGGTTGTATCGAGATCGCCCTCCTACCACCAGCGGTCAACTTCTTCGCCGACACATGGTTGCATCCTCGCCTCATGCCTCGAGAGCGGTTTCTATCAGGCGATCGACGAGAGCCGACGCCACCGGGTCGGCGCCCGGCGGATCGCGCATCAGGCGGAAGGTGGTCATCACCAGCTTTCCCCGACCGAATCGACGCAGCATCATATAGCCGGCGGGCTTGTGCACCCAGCCGACCACCACGCCTGCGGGCATGATGCCCGCTTCATATTCCCAGGGCCTTATGCTGGCCCAAAGCACGTGATCGGGAACAACCCTGTCGAAGGACAGGTCTAGCATCGGACCACCGGGAATGTCGGCAAAGGCGCCCCGGCGGGCAAGCCAGCCGAAATTGGTGATCCAGTCTCCTCGCCAGACATTGCCCCGGCGTATGCGGCGCATGATGCCAGGAAAGGGAGGATTTACGGGGGCCGGAATCGTCGGAACAGCCGCCTGCACAGGATGATCGGATCGAAGCCAGCCGTCGCTTCCCGGCCCGTCCGCGAGCAGCAGATATCGGCCGCCTGTACGGATTGATTCGACGTCGGCCGTGTTCACGGCGCGGACGATCACGACATCCGCCGATTTCGCCGTCGCCGCGCGCCCGTAGCCGAGGCCGCCGAAATACACGGCGATTTCTTCATCAGCGCTCCAGATGGCGGGAAGACTGCGAGGCGCGCGCGGTGGGTAGAAGGCCAGAGGGGTGGAGCTTTGCGCCAATTCGAGACCGCCGCGGTCGCGAAGGACCAGCTGGAGGTCGAGCATGGACGGCCTGTCGAGTGCCGGCGCGGTGGTTTCGAGAGGACGCGTGGAGACGACGGTGCAGGCCTCGGCTGCGTCCACCTCCAGGCGTCCTGAAGGACCACCGGGCACCAGCGACCAGTCCATTACGCCACCATCCTCGAGCCGTGATGCACCGGTTGCAACAGCTGGCGAGAGACGCAGCGTCTCGCCACCCCAAAAGGCATGGCGGTCAATTCGCGGAAGCAGGACGATGTCCCTGTTCAGCTCCGCAAATTCATCCGCAAAGCTGCGCAGGTTTCGCCGCATGTCCATCAGGCCGTTGGCTTCCCAATAGACGTCGGTGAGCTCTGTGACGACATAACCTTGAATGGATTGATATTCGCGGAGCTTCTCGATCTGGTATTTGAGCGCGGTGAACTGATGCTGCTGCGTCGCATCGATGAAAGCATCGAAGCTGCCGAACACACGCTCGAGGCCCAAAAGAGAGAAACGCCGCTCGGCGCCGCGCGGATAGGCCACCCCGTCGCCGAACAGCTCGCCCGTCTCGAACCACCATGGCTCCCTGCCCTTCTCGTCCCGCAAGAGCTTCGGGTGAGGCAGGCCCCACACGCCGAATTCCGAGACCACCAGAGGCTCCTCGCCCGTTTGCTCGCCGTCGGGGGCGAAAGCCCAGGAGGGCCGTGAGGCAAATTGCTGCGTGATGAGATCCCACTCCCCCCGGTGATCCGGAATTGCGCGGTAGTAGTGGAAATCGTTGATGTCGGTTCGCATGTGGAAATTCGGGAAGCACGGGGAGTTGTCCACGACGAGCCGCGTTGGATCGAGTGCCTTCAGGCGGGCATAGCACTGCGCAAGCCAGCGTCGATGATCGGGATCTTCGTCGAGCTCGGTCCCCCAGTCCTCGTTGACGATGGTCCAGGCGATGATCGAAGGATGATTGCCGTCGCGGCGCAGAATGCCTTTCATGGTGCTCCACAGTCGCTCGACGGCGGCATCGCTATATTCGGCAAAATTTGGAATTTCTGTCCAGATCAGCATGCCAAGCCTGTCGGCTGCCTCATAGTAGCGCGGATCGGGCACCTTGATGTGGCAGCGAAGGCAGTTCAGCCCCAGAGCCTTGGCCTTGCGCAGCTGGTCTTCGATAAACTCCAAAGAGGGCGGCGTGAGCAGGAGGTCCGCATAATAGTCCTGATCCAGCGCACCCCTGAGGTAAAGCGGCTCACCATTGAGAAAGAACTTGCCGCCCTTCGTCTCGATGCTGCGAAAACCAACGGCTTCTTGCCATTTGTCAAGCTTTTCGCCCAAGCGCGTGAGCTGAAGGTTGATTCGATAGAGGCGCGGTTCAAGGTGCGACCAAGGCAGGGGATTGGAAACACGGAAACGGAAAATTGCCTCGCCATTCTGCGGCTCTGTGTTCACTCGCGCAGCCACGCTGCCGTCGGGCGCAAGAACCCAGGCGTCTAGCGAGAGACCGTCATTGGTTCCCGAGAGCGTCACCTCGATTTCGACCAGGCCCGAACCGAGCTGGGTCCGGATGCGGCATTCGCGGATATGTGTATTGGCGCGTTCTTCGAGCCACACCGATTGCCAGATGCCGGCCAACGGTCCGTACCAGCTCTGCTTGCCGTGCGGAATCTGGGCGAAGCAAGGCCGCCCACTCAAACATTCTGCAGCGCCCCCGGGAAGCTCGACGAGAACTTCAAGATCATTCTCTTCGCGCAAGAGATTATCGGGAAGAGCATATTCGAAGGGCAGCCAGCCGCCCTCGTTTTCGCCTAGCAGGATTCCGTTCAGGCGAACGGTGGCGAAATAGTTCACGGCATCGAAGCGGATCCACCAGTCCCTTCCAGCTTGGCGCAGCGGGAGCGCAAAATGCGTGCGATAGACCGCTCGCCCGCCGCTCAGCCTGAGATCGTCGAATTGCGCCTGCCACACACCTGGCACGCCAATGCTCCGCCAGGGCCCGTCGTCATGCTGGAATTCCCATTCGCCGTCCAGCGACAGTCGCCTTCGCAGCGACTCGCTTTTTGCATCAGATCTCACGTTCATCGCGGCCGCGCTTATCTTTCAGTTACATCGTTGTCGCCGGGCATGACCGCCATTTGCGTCCTGATTATGACTGCTGGAGCGTCAACGCGACGGCTTTGAGCTTGCGCTCTCAGAAATCGTCAATGTCAACAAGAGCTTGTTTCAGGCGATAGAGACGACGCCTGAAAGCTGGAACTTTGCCGTTGATAGTTGCGTTAGTCAGTACCGCTGCGCCGGGGGAGCGCTGCGAACAGGAGGATCGATCCAT
>DATBMX010000062.1:0-3696 GCA_036554625.1 Aestuariivirgaceae bacterium | reverse complement strand
CAACATGATCAACGCGGACGTGCTTTCGAAGCTGCCGAAAGGGGCAATCGTCGTCAACTCGGCACGCGGCGACATCATCAACGATGACGACCTCGTCACGGCGTTGAAATCGGGCAGGATCGCCGCGGCAGGGCTCGATGTGTTCCGCAACGAGCCAAACATCGATGCCCGCTTCCTCGAACTCGACAACGTGTTTCTACTACCGCACCTCGGCAGCGCGACTCCCAATACCAGAACAGCCATGGGGATGCGCGCGGTCGACAACCTCGAACAGTTCTTCCAAGGTAAAAATCCGCGCGATCGCTTGGTTTAGTTTTGCTTTACCGTCACCGCTTTGCCAGCAGGCTTGCACTGTGCTATCGCCGCTCCCGTACTCAACAAGAAGGTTCAAGCATGAGCAAAATCGACGCGCGTCTTAAAGAACTCGGCATCGAGCTGCCGGTGCCGGCAAAGCCCGTAGCCAACTATGTGGGCTGGGTGCGCACGGGAAATCTCGTCTTCACGTCGGGTCAGGTGCCCCTCAAGGACGGCAAGTTCGAATATCAGGGAAAAGTGGGGCGAGACTTCAGCATCGAGGAAGGGGCGAAGGCGGCGCGTATTTGCGCCATCAACGTTTTGGCGCAGGTCAAGGATGCCTGCGGAGGCAATCTCGATCGCGTAAAGCGGTGCGTGAAGGTTCTGGGTTTCGTTAACGCCATTCCCGACTTCACCGACCAGCCCAAGGTCATCAACGGCGCCTCGGATCTGATCGTCGAAGTGTTCGGAGACAAAGGCAAGCATGCGCGTTCGGCGGTGGGCTCAGGCTCTCTGCCCATCAACGTCGCCGTCGAGGTCGAGGGTATTTTCGAAATCGAATAGCGACAGGATGCTGGCGCCCGGACTGCGAAAACTCAACTGGCTCATCGCGCGGCCGATCGCCCATCGAGGATTGCACGACAGCGCGAGCGGCAGGCTCGAGAACACCATGGCGGCGTTCACGGCGGCGGTTGAGGCGGGCTACGCCATCGAATGCGACCTGCAGCTCAGCAGCGACGGCGAGGCCATGGTGTTTCACGATTACACGCTGGAGCGGCTCACCATGGCTGAAGGACCCCTGTCGGGGCATGCCTGCGCGGAACTCAAGGCAGTCGCATTCCGCAGTTCGCCGGGCACGATTCCAACGCTCGGCGAGCTTTTGGAAGGCGTCAACGGGCGCGTGCCGCTGGTGATCGAGCTCAAGAGCCGGTGGAACGGCGACACCCGCCTTGCTCGACGGGCGCTCGATCTTCTCCAGGACTATCGCGGTCCGTTCGGTCTCATGTCGTTCGATCCGGACTTGGTCGAAGCGATCAGAGCTTTTTCCCCGGCAACTCCGCGAGGCATCGTCGCCGACCGGGTAGCCGATTGCTCATGGGGCCGGCTACCCCTGGCGCGACGGCTTGAGCTGCGGCATTTGCTTCATCTGGAGCAAAGCGCGCCGCATTTCGTTTCCTTCGATGCCGGCGGGTTGCCGTGGCCGCCGGTGCAGAAACTGCGTCAGGCGGGATTGCCGGTCATTTCGTGGACCGTCAGATCCGGTGCTGAAGCCAGCGCGGTGCGGCGCTATTGTGACCAGATCACGTTTGAGGGTTTCCATCCGTGAGGTTTACTTGCAGATCAGGATTTGCAGCTCGTTGCAGGAGGTAGACGCGCAGGCGTGGAACGCACATGCGAATCCGGCCGGCTTGCCCTGCAATCCCTTCGTCGAACATTCGTTTCTGCTGGCGCTCGAGACGTCGGGATCGGCGACGCGCAAGACCGGCTGGCTTGGCCAGCATCTGGTGCTGCAAGATGCGTCGGGGAGGATCGAGGGCGTCCTGCCGTGTTATCTTAAGCCCCATAGCCAGGGCGAGTATGTGTTCGACTATGCCTTCGCGGATGCGTTCGAGCGCGCGGGAGGGCGCTATTACCCCAAACTGCAGGTCAGCGTTCCGTTCACGCCGGTAACGGGGCCGCGGATCATGGCGGCGCCCGGCCCCAAGGCCGAGACCCACCGAAAATACCTGCTCGACGGGGCGATGGAACTTTGCCGGCAATTGTCGGCCTCGTCATTGCACATTACTTTTCCCACTGAAGGCGAGTGGCGGACAATGGGGGCGATGGGCCTGCTCCAGCGGACCGACATTCAGTTTCGTTGGCAAAACCAAGGTTATGGCAGCTTCGACGATTTCCTCGCGCAGCTCTCCAGCGGCAAACGCAAGAACCTCAGAAAGGAACGCAATGCGGTAAGGGAGGCGGGCATCGGCTGCGAGTGGGTCACGGGAAAGGACATCACCGAAGGCCACTTGGATGCGTTCTTCAAATTCTACATGGACACGGGATCGCGGAAATGGGGCTCGCCCTATCTCAACCGGAAAGTCTTCAGTCTCGTCTCCGCCGCGATGGCCGACAAAATCCTGCTGGTCATGTGCCGGAGGGGCAAGAAGCTGATTGCCGGGGCATTGAATTTCATCGGCTCCGACTCGCTCTACGGGCGCAATTGGGGTGCGATCGAGCACCACCCCATGCTTCACTTCGAGGCCTGTTACTACCAGGCGATAGAATTCGCGATTTCACGCAGGCTCAAATGGGTCGAGGCGGGCGCTCAGGGGCCCCACAAGCTCGCCCGCGGCTACCTGCCGATGACCACCTACTCGGCGCATTATTTCGCCGACCCGCGGCTGGCAGCCGCCGTCGGGCAGTATCTGGAGCGCGAGCGGCTTGCGATGGCGGACAATCAAGTGGAGCTTGGCCAACACTCTCCGTTTCGAAACCGAGGAGCCTCCCAATGACAGCCTATGATCCGGCAAACATCTTCGCAAAAATTCTGCGGGGAGAAATTCCGAGCCAGAAAGTTTATGAGGATGACGCCACTGTTGCGTTCATGGATGTGATGCCGCAGGCCAAGGGGCACACGCTGGTCATTCCAAAAAAGCCGTCGCGCAACATCCTCGATGTCGATCCGGCCGATCTTTGCGCGGTCATGAGAACCGCTCAGAAACTAGCGCGGGCGGTGAAGAAAGCGTTCAATGCCGACGGAGTGCTCGTCATGCAGTTCAACGAGGCGCCTGCGGGCCAGACGGTGTTTCATTTCCATGTGCATGTCATCCCGCGGCACGAAGGCACGCCGCTTGCCCAGCATGCCCGCCAAATGGCCGACGCGGCCGAACTCGGCGAGCATGCAAGGTTGATCAGGCAGGCACTCGATCAACATTAAGTCACTGATTGGCGGGGGCCGGCGCGCCGCCTCTGAAAGCAGTCTGAACCTCGGCCGGCGTAACCTTGCCGTCCTTGTTCGAATCGATAAAGTTGAACATCCGGCTGTGGACCGCCTGAACCTCTTCGAGCGACAGAGCACCGTCATTGTTGGTGTCCATCATGGCCATCATCATCGGGATCATCATCTGAAAATGCTGGCCGCCGCCGCCCATCATTCCGCCGGGGCCGCCCATCATGCCCGGATGGCCCCAGCCCATGCCCATTCCCATGCCGTGATGGCCCCACCGCTTGTGCGGGTGATCCCAATCCATGTCGTCATCCCATCCCATTCCCGGATGTTGCCAGCCCATCATGCCCGGATATCCCCAGCCCATGCCAGGGTAGCCGCCGCCACCCATCATGCCTGGCTGGCCGCCGCCACCCATCATGCCCGGCTGACTTCCCCCCATCGTTGTTGAGGACGTGGTTGATCCTGCCGAC
>DATBMX010000042.1:0-2498 GCA_036554625.1 Aestuariivirgaceae bacterium | reverse complement strand
GCGGAGGCGAAACGCAAAGAGGTTGCTCAGGCCGAGGAGGAGCGTGCCCAGGTGAAGGCTCTTGAGGCTGCGCAGCAAGCGCGTGAGACCGAAGCTGCGGCCGCAGCAGCACGCAAGGCCAATTCCGATATCGAACGCAAGGCGGAGCGCGACGCTCGATACTCGGCCCGGAAGGCGAGACAAAAACAGGCATCGCGGCCCGGCCGGAAATGAGCCGTTCAATCAGCAATCGTGCGCGCTCACGGGATCCTTTGTTGCCGCGACCTAACGCTTCGTGCGCCAGCCTGTCAGACGCCGATACTCGGCCTCCGGAATTCCGTAGAGACCGTTCGCCGCGGTTTCCAGTCCGGCGCGATTCAGCACCACGATTTGTCCGCGCTTCGCCGAGACAAGCCCTTTTCGATTCAGCCCATGTAACGCAACGGTAACGCCTGCGCGGCGGACATTCAGCATCAACGCAACAAACTCGTGCGTTAGCGGCAGCTCGTCTCCGTCCAGCCGGTCATGCGCCATCAAAAGCCAGCGCGCCAAACGCTCCTCTATGTTGGCACGCCCATTGGCGACGGCGGTGTGCGCGGTCTGGACCATGAAAGCTTGCGCAAAATGCAGGAAGTATTCTCGCATCGATGCGCTCTCTTTCATCGCCTGACGAAGGCTGTCCGCCTTCATGTACTGACCTCGGCCGGCAACCTGGACATAGGACAAATGCGGTGAGCGGTCATTGCCCATGACGACGTTGATTCCCGTCATGCCTTCGCGCCCGATAAGCCCGACCTCGCTTTGGCGGTCGCGTGTGCTCGCAGCGACGACCGAAATGATGCCGTCTTCTGGGAAGTAGACGTGCCTAATCGGCTTGTTGGCACGCTCAACGGAGCGCCGAAGCTCAAGCCCGACAGGGATGAGGTGCGCCTGCAAAAGAGTAAAATCGGCAGTCGAAAGCGCCGAAAGCAGATGATTGCTGGGTATTCTTCGGGAGGGCGACCGTGCCATGGCTTTTTCCCTGTAGGGGCAAGAGCACACGGAGGTCTCCCAGTCATCCGCGCCCGTATCGGATTGCGGATGATGGATGGTCCATACCACCCTGGGCATTCAGATGCCCATTGGAAAATATTGTACGAAAGCGTACGGTCGAAACGGACCCTATGCGACGTGTGTTGAGTTCGCGCGATATGCCCGTATTTGGCTTGCTGCCGTTTGAGCCCGCGGAGTTGGAAGTTCGCGCCACAGCATATCATACCAACTTGGCCTGACAACCGAAGCAACCTTTGCCAGCCGTGCGCTCGGGCCACGATTGCGATTGACCGTCTGCCGCCTGGGGAGAGCGGCACCCATCTGACACGAGGATCTCATGGCCGATACACGATTCTTTCAACGCAGCGGCCCGTTTTCGCTTGGGAGCATCGCACAGTACGTGGGGGCGAACCTTTCACGCCCCGCCCTTGCGGAACTCTTCATGCACGATCTCGCCTCATTGGATGCCGCCGGACCCAGCGACCTCAGCCTGTTCAGTGATGGCACTTACCAGCGAGTTGCCGCGAGAAGCCGCGCCGGGGCGATGATCACGAACCGAAAGCTTGGCCGATTGATGCCTGAAGGAATGTGCCTCCTCTACGTCGCCGATCCGCGTCTCGCTTTTGCGCTCGTTGGCTCCCTTTTCTATCCGGACAGGACGCTCGATGCGGGAATCCATACGACCGCGCTTGTTGCGCCGCGCTCGATGATTGGGGAAGGCTGCCAAATCGATGCCGGCGTAAAGGTCGGCCGCGATGTTACGATTGGTCAGGGGTGTCACATCGAAGCCAATGCCGTGATCTGCGATGGCGTTTCCATTGGTCAGGACTGTCTCGTCGGTGCAAACAGCACGATACGTCACGCGCTGATTGGTTCTCGAGTCCGCATCGGGAGCAATTCCTGCATCGGCGGCGAGGGATTTGGCTATGTGCCAACGCCCAAGGGCCTGCTGCGTCAAACTCAGCTCGGGCGCGTGATCATCGAAGATGATGTCGAGATTGGGAACAACTCAGCGGTCGATCGAGGAGCCCTCGGCGACACTCTCATCGGCCGGGGCACCGTGATCGATAACCTCGTCCAAATTGCCCACAATGTCCGCATCGGCCGTCATTGCGTCGTTGCGGGTCAGGTCGGTATCGCAGGCAGCGTGGAGATTGGCGACAATGTCATGATCGGCGGTCAGGCAGCGATCATCGATCACGTCAAGATCGGCTCAAACGCGCGAATTGCAGCCAGGAGCGGGATCATGCGCGACGTGCCTGAAAGAGAAACCTGGGGCGGCACTCCCGCGGTGCCCGTCCGGCAGTGGCATCGCCAAACGGCTCTTCTGTCTCGTCTCGTCAGGCGACAGCCGAAGGAGCCTTGTCCAGATAGCCAAGGGAAGTGACCCACTGAACGCGACGACCTACGACGCGATCAAATATTGAATTCGCCCGCTTGCTCCGCTGGCCCGTGCGCCGCCCAACGGAATGGCGTTGCCACTTGTA
>DATBMX010000187.1:0-2296 GCA_036554625.1 Aestuariivirgaceae bacterium | reverse complement strand
CTCCGGTTCCGATTTGTTCAAGCCGGCCAAACGCCACAGTGTCTCCCGCTTTCGCCGACTGAACCTTCTTGGGCTCGGACCCCATCATCTGGAAGACGCCCGCCACCCGGCTTTCCTGTCCCCGAGCGGCGCTCAGAATCTGTCCTTCGCTGATGGTTCCAGAAAGCACCCGCGAAACGGTGAGCTTGCCGCCATGCGCGGTGTGGAAGGTTTTCAGCGTCTGTGCTACCGCCGCGCCATTCGCACCGACGCCAAGCCGCTTTCGCGTATCCTCTATGCTTGGCGCCTCGTGCCTCAGCGCCTTGAGCAGGCGCAAGATCCCATTGCCGTTTTCCGCCGAGCCGAAAAGCACGGGCGTAATCAGGCCGCGTTGCAGATCGCTGGCGAGGTCGGCGAACACCCGATCGCGCGGCGGCTCCATGTCGGACAGAAGCTGTTCCATAAGCTCGTCGTCATAATCGGCGAGTTTCTCGAGCATTTTGAAACGCGCTTCCTTCTCGTGATCCTTGATGTCGCTCGGCATCTCGATGACTTCGCTCGGACCGTGCTCGCGATAAACGAACGCCCGCTCCAGCGCCAGATCGACGAAACCTGTAGCGATGCTGCCGTTCCAGATCGGTACCTGGCGGAGCACGAGGGGCGTCGAGCTGGCCGGCTGGAGATAGCTCAGCACTTCCATCAGCTTGTTGTCGGACTTGTCGATCTTGTTGATGAACAGGAACCGCGGGATTTTCAGCTTGTCGATTTCCTTGAAGATGAGCTGCAAGGCCGCGGTTTTCTTCTCATCGGGCTCGCATACGACGATCGCCGCGTCGCATCCCGCGAGGGCGGCCTGAGATTCCTGCATGAATTCGATCGAGCCGGGACAGTCGATGAAGGTGAATGTGTCTCCCAGAAAATCCGCCGAGGCGACATTGAGCTCGACGCTCATTCGATGGGCGCGAGCCTCCGGCGCGCTGTCTCCCACGGTCGAGCCGTCCCCGACCCTTCCTTGCCGCTCGATTGCGTTTGTGCGAAATAGAATTGCTTCCAGAAGCGTGGTTTTTCCACTGAGATAAGGGCCCACAAGCGCAAAGCACCGCGGACCCGCAATTCGTCTGCCGGTTTGAGCATTCATGGCGTTAGTGTCCTCCCAAGACATCGTTGCCGCATGAGGACCGCCCTACTGATGGATCGCCCGGGGCGGCTCCATGGCGATATCCTGCGCTGATTATGGCGTGTTGCGCAAGTCTGTTTGAATTCTCATTGGAAAACGATCGGCGCAATGGAGCCAGACGCTCATGAGCGTTAGCGCAAGTTTGCGCAAAATCTCTGAATTCTCTCGCACGCCTCTTCAAGTGCTTTGGTCGAGGTCGCATAGGAGATGCGGAAATGCGGCTCGAGGCCGAAGGCCGCGCCCTGCACCACTGCCACGCCTTCCGCGTCGAGAAGCTCGGTGACGAAACTCTCATCATTCTTGATGCGCTGTCCCGATGGCGCCGTCTTACCGATCACGCCTTCGCACGACGGATAAACATAGAAAGCACCCTCGGGTGTCGGGCAGCTGAGGCCTTTCGCCTGGTTGAGCATGGCGACCACGAGGTCGCGGCGCTCTTTGAACACCTTGTTGTTCTCTGCGATGAAGTCCTGACGGCCATTGAGCGCCTCCACCGCCGCCCACTGGCTGATGGAACTCGGATTTGACGTGCTCTGCGACTGCAGCTTTTGCATCGCCTTGATCAGCGGCTCGGGCCCTGCGCCATAACCGATCCGCCAGCCCGTCATGCAATAGGCCTTCGACACGCCGTTCATGGTCAGCGTGCGGTCATAAAGCCTTGGCTCCACCTCCGCCGGCGTGACGAATCTGAATTCGTCATAGACGAGATGCTCGTACATATCGTCGGTCAGCACCCACACATGTGGATGCCGCACCAGCACGTCGGTGAGCGCCTTGAGTTCGGAAAGCGAATAGGCCGCGCCCGAAGGGTTGGATGGCGAATTGAAGATCAGCCATTTCGTGCGCGTCGTGATCGCCCTTTCGAGCTCGCTGGGCTGCAGCTTGAACTTGCTCTCGATCGAGGTGGGAGCGACGATAGGCGTTCCGCCCGCCAGGAGCACGATATCCGGATAGCTCACCCAATAGGGTGCCGGGATGATGACTTCGTCTCCCGGGTTGATCGTCGCCAGCAGCGCATTGAACAGCACCTGCTTGCCTCCGGTTCCTACCGTCACTTGCGAAGGCGTGTAGTCGAGGCCGTTTTCCCGCTTGAACTTTGCCGCCACCGCCTTTTTCAGCTCGATGATGCCGTCGACCGCC
>DATBMX010000447.1:0-2667 GCA_036554625.1 Aestuariivirgaceae bacterium | reverse complement strand
CTCGGCATAGGGGAGGATGGCCACTTCGCTTCCCTGTTCCCCGGCATGCCGGATCTGCGCTCGGCCCTCGATCCGGCCGCAAGCCAGCTTGCGGCTTTCGTTCCCGCTCTCGCCGGCCGCGAGCCTCGCGTCTCTTTGACCGTCCGCGCCATCCTCGATGCGAAGGCGTTGATCATATCCTTCGAGGGCGAAGACAAACGCCGGGTCTTCGAGCGCGCCCTGGAGCCGGGCGCCGTTGAAGAGCTGCCGATCCGTGCAATACTGGGTCAGAATATCGTCCCGGTCGATATCTATTGGTCTGCAGCGTGAGATCGTCAAAGGGAGCCGCGAGCGATGCCAACCACGTCCCAGTCGGTTCATCCGGAAATCGCTCTTGTCACCGAGCGCATCGCCCGGCGATCCGCTTCTTCCCGGCAGCGATACCTCGATCATATCGGCCAGGCGGCCGATTCCAAGCCGCGGCGCCGGCATATGCCTTGCGCCAATCTGGCCCACGGTTTTGCTGCCTGCAGCACTGCCGAGAAATCCATTCTTGCGGCGGGCGAAGTCCCCAACATTGCCATCGTGACCGCCTATAACGACATGCTGTCCGCTCATCAGCCGCTTCACGATTATCCCCATAAGATAAAGGCGGCGCTGGGCAAGGCCGGCGCTGTGGCGCAGGTTGCCGGTGGGGTCCCCGCCATGTGCGACGGCGTCACCCAAGGTTTGGCGGGCATGGAATTATCGTTGCTCTCGCGCGATGTCATTGCTCTCGCCACCGCCGTCGCTCTCTCCCACGACATGTTCGATGCAGCGCTTTATCTCGGCGTCTGCGACAAGATCGTGCCGGGCCTTCTCATCGGCGCCTTGAGCTTCGGGCATCTGCCGGGTCTTTTTGTTCCAGCCGGCCCGATGACCAGCGGCATGCCGAATGAGGAGAAATCGAAAATACGTGAGCTGCATATGGAGGGGAAGGTCGGCCGTTCCGAGCTGCTCCAGTCGGAATCGAGGTCTTATCATGGCCCCGGCACCTGCACCTTCTATGGCACCGCCAATTCAAACCAGATGCTGCTGGAGATCATGGGCCTCATGCTTCCGGGAGCGGCCTTTATCAATCCCGGCACTCCGCTGCGTGAAAAAATGACCGAAGCCTCTGCCTTGCGCGCTCTGGAAATCACGGCTTCGCGCAACGCCTGTTTGCCGCTCGGCGAGCTTGTCGATGCGCGCACTCTCGTGAACGCCATCGTCGGCCTCCATGCCACCGGTGGCTCCACCAACCATACGATCCATCTTATCGCCGTTGCCCGCGCCGCCGGCATCGAACTCGACTGGCAAGACTTCGCCGATCTCTCCAGGGTCGTGCCGCTTCTCTGCCGCATCTATCCCAACGGATCTGCCGACGTGAATCAATTCCAGGCTGCGGGCGGCATGCCTTTTCTCATCCGCGAGCTACTCCGATCGAAGCTTCTCCATGCCGATGTGAAAACGGTGGTCGGCGAAGGGCTTGATGCCTATACCCGCGAGCCGGAATTGGAACACGGCGAAATCGTGTGGCAGGCAAGCGATGCGGGAAGCCGCGATCCTTCCATCCTTCGCCCCGCCTCGCAGCCCTTCAGCCCGCAAGGCGGCCTCATGGTTCTCGAGGGAAATCTCGGCCGCGCGGTGATCAAAATCTCCTCCGTGCCCGAGAACCGCAAAATCATCGAAGCGCCCGCCATCTGCTTTGAGGACCAGGCGGCTCTCGAACTTGCGTTCAAGGCCGGTGCGCTCAACGGCGATTTTGTTGCCGTCGTCAGGTTCCAGGGCCCGAAAGCCAACGGCATGCCAGAGCTTCACAAGCTCAGTCCCATCCTCGCGGTCTTGCAGGCGCGCGGCCAGCGCGTGGCGCTCCTGACCGACGGGCGCATGTCCGGCGCGTCCGGCAAGATCCCTGCGGCAATCCATGTCGTTCCCGAAGCTTCGGAGGGAGGGCCGATCTCCCTGATCCGTGATGGCGATATCGTCCGCATCGATGGAGAGACGGGCAAATTCGATGTGAGGCTTTCCGCCGGCGTGTTGCGCGGACGTACTCCGGCCATTCCCGCTCATGCCGGGGCGCACTCCCGCGGTTTCGGCCGCGAGCTGTTCACGCCTATGCGCGCATCCCTGTCGCGTGCTGACCAAGGCGCTTCGATTTTGGGGGCGCTGGCGGCGAGCTGATGGCCGGTGCCTATCCCATTCTCGTCGCCGATATCGGCGGCACCCATGCGAGGTTCGGGCTCGTCCACGGCAGCGGCGAAGCGCCCACCGATATCAGAACCCTGCCTGGCGAGAACTATTCCTCTCTCCAAGCCGCCCTTGCCGCTTATCTCAGCCTCGCCGGTGGCGCGCCTCCGCGCCGCGGCTGCATTGCGGTGGCGGGCCCGGTCGAGCCCGGACGATTTATTTTGACCAATCGCCCTTCGTGGAGCACGCCGCTGTCCGCCCTCAAGGCGGCGTACGGCTTCGAGGTGCTCGACGTCATAAATGATTTCCAAGCGCTCGCTGCTGCCCTTCCATTGATCATGCCCGATGAACTTTGGCCGGTGGGCGAGCCCTCGACCGGCGAAGCTGGAGCGCCGGTGGCCGTGGTGGGCCCCGGCACGGGCCTTGGTGTGGGCGCATCGATCAAGACGCCTTGCGGCTGGCAGGCGGTGCCGGGCGAAG
>DATBMX010000408.1:0-3282 GCA_036554625.1 Aestuariivirgaceae bacterium | reverse complement strand
AGCCAATTTCGCTGGATCGAATCCCAATCCATCGCAACCTCCTCTGCACGATGCAGGAGGCCTCCTCAACGCGGATCTATACCTCGACTGATGGCGGCGGTTGGTCCAAACGATGTTATTACGGCGACACGCGGATGAAACATCAGCCTGTCAGAGCCGAAACGTGGTTTCCGAACAATGCACCCGAATTGTCATCCCGCTGTTTGGGTTTTGCGCGGGCGTTATGTCGACATCTCGGATTGTCGCGCCGCAGCTTGAATTGTACCTAAGGTCGGCGAGCACTTTTCGCGCTGGTAGACTCGGAGAAGCTATCCCAGGCCGCGATGAACATCGCCGCGATAACGGGTCCAAGAACAAATCCGTTCAGTCCGAACGTCGCAAGGCCGCCGAGTGTAGATATCAACACAATATAATCGGGCATCTTGGTGTCCTTGCCGACCAAGAGCGGTCGTAAAATATTGTCTACAAGTCCGATCACAAACGCGCCAAACAGGATTAACACCACCGCTTGCCAGATGGCTCCTGTCGCAAACAAATAGATAGCGGCGGGTACCCAAATGACGGCGGCACCCACCGCCGGCAACAAAGCCAGCAAACCCATGACAACGCCCCACAGCACAGGTGCGTGCAGCCCAAGGAGCCAGAAGATCAAACCGCCGAGAGCTCCTTGTAGCGCCGCCACGAGAATGCTGCCCTTTACGGTCGCGCGGATAACCGTCGTGAACTTCCTGAACAGGTCGCGTTCTTGTGCAGGGGGCAGCGGGATCGCGTCCTGAATACGCTTTGACAGCGCAGCACCGTCCCGCAGCAGGAAGAACAGCAGGTAGAGCATGACAAGCAGGCCGAGGACGAAATCGGCCGCGCCCTGTCCAATGCTGAGGGCCTGTGCGGCAATGACTTGGCTACCCTTCTTCAGCGCTTCGGACAGCCTTTCTTGCACCGCGCCGAGATTCGTCAGGCCTAAGCGATCGAGAAAATTGGTCACCCATGCAGGCAGCGCGTCGCGCAGCTGCTGAAATACGACACCAAGGTTGAGTTCTCCTGACTGAATCCGATCGTATAAACTTGTTGCCTCCTGCACGAGAGAAGTTGCCGTCAGTGACAGCGGGATGATCACCAACGTCACGATGATCACAAGCGTGGCGAGAGCAGCGAGGCTTGGATGCTGACCGATTGAGCGTAGGATCTGACGGTACAGCGGCGCGAACACGATGGCCAGGACGGTTGCCCACAGCACTGCGCTGAAGAAAGGCCAGAGAATCCACGCGAAAGCCAGCGATACGACAATGACCAACAGCAATAGGGCGCGGTCTTCAAGGGTGCGCACGCGGTCGTTCCCTCGTGAGGTCACGTGATGTTCGCGAGCAGGACTTCTTTGGCTTCGTTGATACGCGCCGCGAGGTACGTGGATCCGCCCTGGTCGGGGTGAAACTTCATCATGAGTCGCCGGTGCGCCGCTCGGATTTGATCTCGTCTGGCGCCCAGCTTGAGCCCAAGCACGTCGTAGGCCTCATTGACCGTCATGGTCGCGGCCCTCGCACTATGCTTCGCTTTTTCGCGCCTTTCAGTCTTCCGATCGCGCCAGCCTCCGCAACGCCGATCGAGATAAACCTCCAACAGAACTACGCCCTGCGGGTCCGTGGAACCAAACTCGTCGAGCAATTGAAGTAACTGACTTTCGGCGAGTGAGGAAAGATCGCGGCCGGCAAAACGCCCTCTGAGGCATTTCCCTTCCATGCGACCGCTGTCATGGTCGAGCACCATTTCCAGAGCCTCCGTCCGGACCCCAGACTTCTGGCCGGGCGATTTGCGCTTGGCGCCAAATGGCGCGCCCGTAACGACCCACGAGCGGATGGGCAGGCCGAATCGGTGTCCGAAAATCAGAAGTAAAAATGCCGCAAAGGCGATAAAGGCAGGCATGGACTTCGGCAGCTGAATTGCTCAATGAGGCGAAATGACCGACTGGTTGCCGACACGGCCTCAGGCCCCAAACGCGGGCCATATGGGGACTTATACCTCAGTTACAATGCCCTGGCCCTGTTGATCCTAAGGGCGCTCAATGACCGCTGAAACAGTTTGTAAAGGGGAACTGACCACGGTGCGCCGCAACCTCCCCCTTCCGCACCGCGATAGGAGCAGCCCAGCGACCAAGTCCTAGTCTCGCCCATCAACTGTTGGGGCTATGGGACCTTAACGGGCTTAGGCCATCGCGATCCAGCTCGATGCGGCACGTCATCTGGCGAATAGAAGACGTGCCGACCAATTGGCCGTCCCTCACTGTCCGCCGCCCATAGAGGCAAGGAGCCGCCTCGCCGCTGTCGCACAATCACCGGATTCAGGAAATAGGTTGCTCCCGCTGTCGGATCCGGAATGCGTCCGGCAAGAACAGAATCCACTATCTCAGCTGCGTCCCTGTAGCGGGGATCCTCGAGTGAAAGATTTTCTATTTCGCCTCTTCGAGTCATCCACGGCTCGAACTGCCATGGGCGCATCACAACGTCCTTAATCTTATCTCCCCATTTGCCCGTGCTCTGGCGATTTAATATGACGTGCACGAGCGCGGCTTTTGCCATCTCGGTCTCGCCGTCGCCCTCGAAAACGATCGTCCTGATCAAGTAGTCTCGGGCCTCGGACTCATCCTGAAGGTTTGTATAACGTCGCTTTGAAAGCGGCGGCTGCGCCTCCAACAAGACTTGGACCTGGTTCAGTTTCTTCCGAAGCTCCGCGAGCTCACTTTTGCTCATTTTAAGCTCTGACTGTAAGTAGATGGTTTGCTCCCCAAGTTCGATAGCCCTTGTCTTTGCTTTCAATGTCGCTTGCAAGGACGCTTCCAAATCGCGTTTCACGGCCTTGAGCCGCAATTGCATCTCTGCATCTTGAGATTTTGCGGTGTGAAGTTGGCTGCGCAATCGCGTGAGCTCAGTGCGTGCCACGCCCAATTCTCTTTGAAGAAGGACACGATTTGTAACGAGCTGATCAAGTTCTACTTTCGTATCGGCTACCTGTTTACTGACAGCGGCCGCATGTGCTTCAGCCGTGCGCGACGATTGTCTCGCGCGCTCCAGGTCCCTCCTCAAATCAACGGCGAGCTGTTGAGATTCTACATTCCTTGCCTCTGCCTGAATGGCCTCCTCGCTAACTTTAAGAAGTTTGCTCTGCAGCGTCTCCAGCCGCTTCTGCGTCTGTACAATGCGATGTGCTAGTCCGACGACAAGGCTTACTAACGCCACTCCCACCAAGAACACAGATAGGAGCGTTACGTAGTTGCGTGGCGGCTTTCGT
>DATBMX010000179.1:0-5463 GCA_036554625.1 Aestuariivirgaceae bacterium | reverse complement strand
ACTTTAACCGCGTCGCGCCCTACGGCCTCATCGGAAATCTCCTGGCCCTGCCGGTTGTCAGCGCAATCGTGATGCCCATGGCTCTTCTCGGCACATTGCTCATGCCGCTTGGCCTCGAGCCAAGCGCATTCAGAGTGATGGAGATAGGACTCAAGGCGGTCATGGCCGTCTCGGATTGGACAGCCGGCCTGCCCGGTGCGCAATGGGTGGTTCCCAGGCAAGGTGTCGCTCAAGCTCTCGCGATGGCGAGCGGGCTCTTGTTCATTTGCCTGATCGCGGGCAGGGCGCGCTGGCTTGGTCTGCCGTTGATTGCGTTAGGACTAAGCCTCGCGCCGCTTGCGAGACAGCCTGATGTGCTGATCGAGCGCAGCGCCGGCAATCTTGCGATACGGAACGAGGCGGGTCGGCTCGTGCTCGCCCATCCGCGCCGAAGCCGATTTGCTGCGCAGCGTTGGCTTCTCGCCGATGGCGACAGCGCTGCACCTTCCGCGGCCGCGCAGCGGCCGGGCTTCACCTGTGCGAGCGGCCTGTGCACAGGGATGGCCAAAGGAAAGCGCATCGCCTATGCCGACAAGAACGCGGAAGGCAGGCTCAAATGTCCTGAAGCCGATATTTTGATCGCAGCCTTTCCTTTGCGCGGCGCCTGTCAGACCATTCCCTTGCGGATCGATCGTTTCGATGTGTGGCGGCATGGGGCGCATGCGCTGCACATCGATCAGAACGTCATTCGGGTCGAGACGGCTCGGCAGCGCAGAGGCAGGCGGCCATGGGTTGTAGAGCCTCAGCGGCGAAGGCGCTCCACCATAGAATCACGCGATTTCAGTAACGTCGAATGAGACCGACGAGCTTGCCTTGCACCTTGATGCGGTCAGGTCCGAAGATGCGCGTCTCATAGGCCGGATTGGCAGCTTCGAGCGCGATAGAATCACCCTTGCGGCGCAGGCGCTTGAGCGTTGCCTCCTCGTCATCGACGAGAGCGACAACGATTTCTCCCGTCTGCGCCTGCTCCGTCTTGCGGATCACGACCGTATCGCCTTCCAATATGCCGGCTTCGATCATCGAATCGCCCTTGACCTCTAGGGCAAAATGATCTCCTGAGCCCAGCATTTCGGGCGGCACGGCAATATTGTGCGTATGATCCTGAATGGCCGATACGGGAACGCCGGCGGCGATGCGCCCCATCACGGGCACCACGGCGCCGCGCGGTGCACCCTCGGTGCTATGCGGCATGGGCTTGACGCGGCCGAGAGATCCCTGAATGACATTCGGACTGAAAGCCTTCTGCTTGGGGGCGGCGAGACTGGGCGCTACCGATTCCGGCAGCTTCACCACCTCGAGAGCGCGCGCCCGATGAGGTAGCCTGCGGATGAACCCTCGCTCCTCCAAAGCAGTGATCAACCGGTGAATACCGGACTTGGAACGAAGGTCGAGGGCCGCCTTCATCTCGTCAAAAGAAGGCGGAACGCCGGCTTCTTTCAGCCTCTCGTGAATGAACATCAGCAATTCGAACTGTTTGCGCGTCAGCATGCCACCATCACCTCTCATGCGCCTGGCCGGCACGGCAAAGGAAAGAGACCGGACCCGGCACAGAATCAGAACAAAACCTAAACAACCTTAGGTGTTCTGTTTATGTTCGGCAATACCCAACATTCGAACATGCGTGGCCTTGTTGCCGCAGCCGGGTACCCATCTTTTGGCTTGAGCGGAAAAAGGCAGCAATTTGACCTAGTTAGGGCGTGGACAGCCACGTAAAGGCCTCACAGAAATCACGATTGTCCGCTTTGTCGCGCGCTCTTTCTTCCACAGGAGGGTGCATGCGGGTCTTGTTTTTCTCATCGATTGTTGCGGGTGTTTTGCTGGCGGCTCCGGCCGAGTCGTCACCTGACATTTATCGGATGATCAGCGCGGCGGCGAGCCGGCACGGAGTATCGGTCTCAATCGCGCTCAAGGTCGCCAAAATTGAAAGCGGCTTTGACTGTGCGGCGCGCGGCAAGGCCGGAGAGCTCGGTCCATTTCAGATCAAGCCGGCGACGGCCCGGCTGATTGGCTATCAAGGTGCTGAGAGCGCGCTCAGAAGCTGCGGCGCCGGCCTGGAATGGGGG
Source organism: Aestuariivirgaceae bacterium (assembly GCA_036554625.1). Classification (GTDB taxonomy): domain Bacteria; phylum Pseudomonadota; class Alphaproteobacteria; order Rhizobiales; family Aestuariivirgaceae; genus DATBLQ01. Next base: position 3,361 of record DATBMX010000179.1, on the reverse strand, counting down.
GTAAAGCACCTTGCCATGGCAATCCGCGCTGGAGGCGTGTGGAAGCACAATCAGGGCCTATGGGCAAAACGGAAGTCGTCTCAGGCCGCGGCCTATGAACAGAAGGTGATGCTTGTGAGCCTGCCGGAAATGCGGCTCCATGCGCCGGGCAGGTCGCGAGCGATACCGCCGCGCCGGGGCCCGCTCAGGGCAACACGTCCTTCTCAGCATCAGGCTGCATATGGCGCACAACGGCATTTCCCATGATGAGAAGGGGGAGAGCCAGGAATGCGCCGGCAAGCCCCCACATCCATGACCAGAAGACGATGCCGACGAAGACGAGAAAGGAGTTCATCTCGAGACGGCGGCTCATCACGGCGGGCGTTGCAATTTGTGTTTCGACCGCGACGATCAGCATGTAGACGGTCGGCAGAATCATTGCTTGCAGCGTATTGTCGAAGGTCAGGAGACCGACAACGACGAACACCAGCGCAAGGATCAATGGGCCGACATAGGGGATGAAGTTGCAGAAAAAGGCGGCGAGGCCCCACATGGCGGGATTGGGGATGCCCATGAGATAAACGACAGCAGTTGTCAAAGCGCCAACGCCGAGATTGATTGCTGTCATGCTGGTGAGATAGGTCGTGAGGCTCGTCTCGATCTCGGCGATCGCCTTGAGCGTGCGCAATCGCGACCGGCGATCGGCGAAGGACAAGGTGAGCCATTGCTTGAGCTGACGGCGCCCGGCGAGAAAAAAGATGAGTGCGCCGAAGAAGACAAGGAGCTGGCTGACCGCGGGCGTGACAAAGGACAAGGCGCCGGCGACCACTGAATCGAGCGTAGTTGGAGTGGCGACTTGAACCTCCGGCGTGCCGTCGCCGCTCAGATTCTGAATGGCCTCCCTTATCTCCTGCCAGGCTGCCATGGGTCGCTCGAGAAAGCGGAGACGACCCTCGAGCAGCACACCCACTTCCGGCGCGCGGGCTATCCAGCTGCTCACCGGCGTGCTCAACGAAACAATGAGCAGATAGGGAATCAGGGCGAGCAGCAGGGTCATCGCTGTGTAAATCAGGAAGGGAGGGATGCCCCGCCTCTCAGCATAGTCGGCATAGGGTCCGATGGTGCTGCCGATGACGATCGCGGCCACGACGGGCACCATGACGGCGCTGGCCTGATAGAGCACGATGCCCAAGAGCACAGCGGCGATGAACAGGATGGCAAGCTGCTGCACGTAGCGGCTGGGCAAAAGGTTAATGCCGCGGGTCTTTACCACGGCCTGCTCCTCGACGCCCGGCACTTTGACTGCCGGACGAGCGGCTCCGCCCCCGGCGAGACTACTTGAATCCGCAATGCTTCTGCGCACAGGTGAACCCTCGGTGTTGAAAGGAGCCGCGGAACACGGGTTGATCGGGTGGTGTGCCGCTCATCATCAACTCTCATACAAACCCGCGGTTCCTGAAGGGACTAGAATTCTATCGGCAAGACCTCAACCTTGTCGCCGGCTTGCGCTGCCGGCGCATGCGGCGGCCGCACGATCAGACAATCCGATTCGACCATAACCCGCAGCATGGACGAATCCTGCGTGGGAAAGGGCAGAACGGAAAGTGAGCCATCTTCTTTGCGCAGGAGCCGCGCCCTCGCGTATTCCTGCCGTTCATCATTTGCCCGCATGGGAGCAGCAAGCGTCGCGGTCAAGCCGAGGTTGTCGGTGGGACTGCCGAGCAGCCGGTCAAGCAACGGCTTGATGAAAATCCGTGCGCAGACGAGAGAGGACACGGGATTGCCGGGAAGCCCGATGATGCGTTGGCGACTGCGCATGGCAAACATCAGCGGCTTGCCGGGGCGCATGGCGATCTTCCAGAAGGTCAGCGCGACACCTGCATCCTCCAGCGTGGATTTGACGAGGTCATGCTCGCCCACGGAAGCGCCTCCGGAGGTTACCAGTATGTCAGCGTCGCGCGCCTTGCGAATGGCTTTGCGGATGGCGAGGGCGTCATCCTTGACGATGCCGAGATTTCGAGGCTCTCCTCCGGCCCAGTCCACGAAGGCCGCAAGGGCAGCGCTATTTGATGAGACAATCTGATCTCTGGTGGGCCGGTGGCCCGGTTCGATAAGCTCATCGCCCGTTGCGAGAATGGCGACGAGAGGCTTCTTGCGCACTGGCAGAGCGGAGAGATTCATCGATGTCGCCAGCCCCAGGTCTCGCGCATTGAGACGACGCCCGGAGCGCAGGAGCACTTCGCCGCTTCTGTAATCGAGCCCCTGCGTCCGAATGAATTGCCCCGGCCCCACCTGGATTCTTGGAGTCACAATGCCGCTGCCGGCATGCGCATGTTCCTGGATGAGAATGGCATCGGCGCCTTCCGGAACGGGTGCGCCGGTGAAGATGCGAACCGCCTCTCCCGGTTCCAGGACACGCCTGAAACCATGGCCTGCCGCCGAAATGCCAATGAGTCGCAGCTCGGTTCCCGGAGTTGCATCGGCTGCCCTGACGGCATAGCCGTCCATTGCCGAGGCTGGGAAAGGAGGCTGATCGCGCTTCGCCTTGAGATCACGCGCCAAGACGCGGCCACGCGCCGTTTCGACAGGGACTTTTTCGATGCCGAGAGGGGTTGCGTCCGCGAGGACCAGCGCCTTGGCCTGTTCCACGGGCATGAGCGGCATGGATTACCCTTCAGAACGGCGGAAGTGGCCCGATCTTCCGCCAGATTTCTCGACGAGCGCAATATCGCCGATCGTCATCTCCCGATCGACACCCTTGCACATGTCATAGATGGTGAGCGCGGCTATGGAGACGGCCGTCAGGGCCTCCATCTCCACTCCAGTCTTGCCCTCGACCTTTGCGGTCCCCTCGATGACAATGAGCGAGCGCTGCCGATCGACGGCGAAATCAAGGACAACAGAAGAAAGAGCCAGCGGATGGCAGAGGGGGATGAGTTCATGGGTGCGCTTCGCCGCCATGATGCCAGCAATACGCGCCGTCGCCAAAACATCGCCCTTGGGCATGTCACCCGAGGAAATCGCAGTCAGCGTCTCTGGCTTCATTTTGACCGAGGCGCGCGCCGTGGCCGTGCGGGAGGTCGCGTGTTTTTCCGACACGTCCACCATGCGGGCATTGCCCTTCTCGTCGAGATGCGTGAGAGGAGAGGACTTCATGGGTGATCACTCCGCGGCGAGGGCCTTGCGATTCAGAAGCTTGCGGGTCGCCGCCGCTACATCGGGCTGCCGCATGAGGCTTTCTCCGACGAGAAAGGCATTCACACCGGCACGGGACAGGCGGGCGAGATCGGTGGGGCCGAAAAGACCGCTTTCGGCGACGATCACATGGCCCTCGGGAATGAGAGGAGCCAGACGTTCGGTCGTTTCAAGTCGGGTCTCAAAT
>DATBMX010000323.1:0-1824 GCA_036554625.1 Aestuariivirgaceae bacterium | reverse complement strand
GGCTATGCGCGAAGGCAGAGATTTCAGGAACCAGATATGCGCAACAGGCGCGGCGAGCTCGATATGGCCCATGCGCTCGCGGCGCACCTTGGACAAGGTTACCTCAACACCGCACTTTTCGCAGATGATGCCTTTGTACTTCATGCGCTTGTACTTGCCGCACAGGCATTCGTAGTCCTTGATCGGACCGAAGATGCGGGCGCAGAAAAGCCCATCCCGCTCCGGCTTGAAGGTGCGGTAGTTGATGGTCTCGGGCTTCTTGATCTCGCCGTACGACCACGAAAGGATTTTCTCCGGCGACGCGATGCCGATCCGGATCTGGTCGAAAGCCTGAGGGGCCGTCGCCGGGTTGAGGATATTCATGACCTCTTGGTTCATGGATCCCTTGTCTCCTTCTTGCGCGGAGCACCTGCTCAACGCCATTGAAAAATGTTACGTCGTGGCCCGCCAGGGCCGCCAAACGGGCAGGACAAGCCTGCCCGCCGTTCTCTTACTCGCCCGGAACCGGAGTGCCGGGGGTAGTGTTCTGCAGCTCCACATTCAGACTCAAGGAACGCATTTCCTTGACCAGCACGTTGAAGCTTTCCGGAATGCCCGCCTCGAAAGTATCATCGCCACGCACGATCGCTTCATAGACCTTGGTGCGGCCGGCAACGTCGTCGGATTTGACAGTGAGCATCTCCTGCAACGTATAGGCCGCGCCGTAGGCTTCAAGCGCCCAGACCTCCATTTCACCGAAGCGCTGACCACCGAACTGCGCCTTGCCGCCCAGCGGCTGCTGGGTGACGAGACTGTAGGGACCGATGGAGCGCGCGTGGATCTTGTCGTCCACCAAATGGTGCAGCTTGAGCATATATATGTAGCCGACCGTCACCTTGCGATCGAAAGGTTCGCCGGTGCGCCCGTCATAGAGCGTCACCTGACCGGACGTCGCCAAACCGGCGGCTTCGAGCATCGATCCGATATCGTCCTCGCGCGCACCGTCGAACACCGGCGTGGCGATCGGGACCCCTTCACGCAGGTTCTGCGACATCTCGATCAGCTGGTCGTCGTTCAGCGTGTCGATCTCGTCGTTCTTGCCGTAAATCCTGTGCAACTGGTCCTTCAGCGGCTTGATCTTCTGCGTTTCGCGGTAGGCATCGATCAACTCGCCGATCTTCCGCCCCAAGCCAGCGCATGCCCAGCCAAGATGGGTCTCCAGGATTTGACCGACGTTCATGCGCGAAGGCACGCCCAAAGGATTGAGAACGATGTCGACTGGGGTGCCGTCGTCGAGATAGGGCATGTCCTCATCGGGCACAATCTTCGACACGACGCCCTTGTTGCCGTGGCGGCCGGCCATCTTGTCGCCCGGCTGGATTTTGCGCTTCACGGCGACGAACACCTTGACCATCTTCATGACACCCGGCGGCAGCTCATCGCCACGCTGCAGCTTTTCGACCTTGTCGAGGAAGCGATTTTCAAGCCGCTTCTTCGATTCCTCGTATTGCTGCTTCATGGCCTCAAGCTCGGCCAGCGACTTTTCGCTGGAGAGCGCAATGCTCCACCACTGCGAACGCGGTATGTCGTCGAGGTGATGCTGGACGATACGGCCTTCGATCTTGTGGCCCCTCGGCCCGCCGCTGGCCTGCTTGCCGATCAGGAAGTGGGCAAGGCGGCCGTAAGCGTTGCGATCGAGGATCGCCAACTCGTCGTCGCGGTCCTTGGCGAGACGTTCGATCTCCTCGCGCTCGATCGCCAGGGCGCGCTCGTCCTTGTCGATCCCGTGGCGGTTGAACACCCGCACCTCGACGATCGTCCCGGAGACGCCCGGCGGAAGGCGAA
>DATBMX010000302.1:0-3961 GCA_036554625.1 Aestuariivirgaceae bacterium | reverse complement strand
AGATGAATTCGGCGAGGAAAAGCGAGCGCGCGGCCTGTCCCAGTCTCATCGCTTCATTCTCCTTGCTGCATCGCCATAACGCCGCGCAGATAATCGCCGAAGAGATGTTCTCCGAATAGAAAACCGAGAACAGGGAGAACGACGAGGCCCTGGAATTTGATGAACTGCATGACCACGTCGGGATCCGTGCGCTGTGTGCCCGTTACCTTCTTGCGCTCATGGCCGCGCCGGATCGCCGGATAGATCAGACGGTCGAGGAACACGACCTCGATGAGGCCGATGAGCGCGCCTGCGAGCCCGACGATGATGCTCATCGGGGTTATGGCGATGTAGCGGGCAATCGTCATGGTTCCCATCCGAAAGCGACCAGCGCGCCGGCCGTGGCGGCCACCCAGAACAGCGACAGCGGCAAGAACACTTTCCAACCGAGGCGCATGAGCTGGTCATAGCGATAGCGCGGCACCACCGCCTTCACCATGGCGAAGAGGAAGAACAGAAACACGATCTTGAGGAGGAACCAGATGATACCGGGTATCCAGTTGAAGGGCGCAATGTCGAGGGGCGGCAGCCAGCCGCCCAAGAATAATATCGCCGTAAGGGCGCACATGGTGGTGATCGCGACATACTCCCCAAGCATGAAGAGCAGATAGGGAGTCGATGAATATTCCACCATGAAGCCGGCGACGAGCTCGGATTCCGCCTCGACGAGATCGAAGGGCGGCCTGTTGGTCTCGGCCAGCGCGGAGATGAAGAAGACCACGAACATCGGCAGGAGCGGCAGCCAGTACCAGTTCAGAATGGTGACCCAGGGAAGGCCGATGCTGTCGGCAAGGCCGGTCGCCTGCGACCTAACGATCTCGCCCAGATTGAGAGAGCCGGCGCATAAAAGCACGGTGATCAGAACAAAGCCGATCGACACCTCATAAGACACCATTTGCGCAGCGGAGCGAAGGGCGGAAAGGAATGGATATTTGGAATTCGAGGCCCAGCCGCCCATGATGATGCCATAGACGGCAAGCGAGGAGATGGCGAAAAGATAGAGGACGCCGACGTTGATGTCGGCGATCACAATGCCTTCGCTCAGGGGAAGGACGGCCCATGCCGACAGCGCGAGCACGCAGGTGACGAGCGGCGCGACGATGAAAACGCCCTTGTTGGCGCCATCGGGGATGACGACTTCCTTGAAAACGAATTTGAGCAAGTCGGCGAAGGACTGAAACAGCCCCCAGGGGCCCACGACATTGGGTCCGCGGCGCATTTGCACGGCGGCCCACACTTTGCGGTCGGCAAGAAGCAGATAGGCGATGACAATCAGCAACGAGATGAGGAGCGCGATGCTCTGGGCGGCGATCAAGCCGATGGTGGCGAGGATTTCGAGCATGTTCTTCCCTACTCCGCCGCTGCCAGGCTGCTTTCCATCTTGGCCCGCAACCGGCTCATATCGGCCATGATCCGGGACGCGCGGGCGATGGGATTGGTGAAGTAGAAATCGCGAATGGTCTCCGCAAAGGGCTCCACATGCCATTGGCCGCCGGCGGCCGCCAATTCCTGAAGGCCCGAGGCATCGGCGGGCGTGATTCGGCCGATGCGCCGGAGGTGAGGCGCAGCGTCGAAAAGCTGCCGGTGAAGCTCATCCAAGCTGTTGAATGGCAGAGTGGCGCCGAGGATTTCCGAAAGCGCGCGCAGGATCGCCCAGTCCTCGCGCGCGTCGCCGGGCGGATAGAGCGCGCGGCGGGCCGTCTGCGGCCGGCCTTCCGTGTTCACATAGGTGCCGAACTTCTCGGTATACGCCGCTCCCGGCAGGATGACATCGGCCCTGTGAGCGCCAGCATCGCCATGCGTGCCCTGATAGATCACAAAAGCCGATCCCAAGCCCTGCATGTCGATCTCATCGGCGCCGAGAACATAGACAAGCTCGACGTCTCCCCTGGACGCAGCCTTGAGGATGTCGCGCGTCTTCCGTCCTTTCGATCCCGGGAGTGCCCCAATGTCGAGAGCGCCGACCCGGCTTGCCGCAGCGTGGAGAACGCTGAAGCCGTTCCAGCCGTCCTTGATCGCGCCTGACGCCAATGCAGCCTGAGCAGTGAGACTCAAGATCGCGGCGCCGTCCGGCCGCGCAAGGGCGGCTTGGCCTATGATGATGAGAGGTCTCTGGGCTTTCTTAAGCGTTTCGGCGAAGCTCCCCTGACCAGAAGCAAGTTCCGCCAGCGACGGAGCACCGGCCCCCACATGGATATATTCATAGGTCAGATCGGCTTTCGTGCCGATGAGACCGATCGGGACGAGGCGATTGCGCCAGATCTTTCGGATGCGGGTGTTGAGGACGGATGCCTCGCGGCGAGGGTTGGCGCCGATGAGCAACACGGCATCGGCTTGCTCTATGCCGGCGATGGTCGCGTTGAACAGATAGCCGGCGCGCCCTCCCCGCTCGCCGAGGCTCGAACCATCCTGCCGGCAGTCGATGCTCTCGACGCCGAGCTGGCGCATGAGGCGGGTCAAGGCGAAGGCATCTTCCACGGAATTGAGATCACCGATGAGCGCCGCCGTTCTCTCCGGTCCCGCCGATTTGAAACGGGCCGCAATCAGAGCGAAGGCTTCCGTCCAGGCCGCCGGCCTCAATCTCCCGTTTTCGCGGATGTAGGGCCGATCGAGGCGCTGGGTCTTGAGTCCGTCCCAGACGAAGCGCGTCTTGTCGGAAATCCATTCTTCGTTCACGTCATCATTCTCGCGCGGCAGGATGCGCATGATCTCGCGGTCACGCACATCGACGCGAATGTTCGAGCCGAGGGCGTCCATGACGTCGATCGATTCGTTGCGGCGGAGCTCCCAGGGCCGCGCCTTGAACTCATAAGGCTTGGAGGTGAGCGCCCCCACCGGACAGAGATCGATGACATTGCCCTGAAGCTCGGAAGTCATGGCCCGTTCCAGATAGGTCGTGATCTCCATATCCTCGCCGCGGCCAATAGCGCCGAGCTCCTCAACGCCTGCAACCTCGGCCGCGAAGCGAACGCAGCGGGTGCAATGAATGCAGCGGTTCATCTGCGTCTTGACGAGAGGACCTATGTATTTGTCCTCGACGGCGCGCTTGTTTTCGGCGAAACGATTCTTGTCGATGCCATAAGCCATGGCCTGATCCTGCAGATCGCACTCGCCGCCCTGATCGCAGATTGGGCAATCGAGAGGATGATTGATGAGCAGGAACTCCATGACGCCTTCACGGGCGTCCCGCACCGTCTTGGTGCGGGTGAAAAGCTCAGGCGGCTCGCCATTGGGACCGGGGCGCAGATCGTTCACCGACATGGCGCAGGAGGCCTGCGGCTTCGGCATGCCCTTCACCTCGATCAGGCACATGCGGCAATTGCCCGCGATCGACAGGCGCTCGTGATAGCAGAAGCGCGGTATCTCGGCGCCCGCCATCTCGCAGGCCTGGAGCAGCGTCAGCCCGCTGGGGACCTCGATTTCAGCGCCGTCTATTTTGAGCTTGGGCATCGAATTGCTTGTTTCTTATTCGGCTGCAATGCGCCCTGTGGCGCCTTCGGCATCTGGATTGGCGGCATATTGGTCGATGCGCCGCTCGATCTCGTGGCGGAAATGACGGATCAAGCCCTGGATTGGCCAGGCGGCGGCATCGCCCAGGGCACATATGGTGTGGCCCTCGATTTGGTATGAGACATCAAGAAGCATGTCGATCTCGCGCTTCTCGGCGCGGCCACGGCCCATGCGCTCGAGCACCCGCCACATCCAGCCCGTTCCCTCACGGCACGGCGTGCACTGGCCGCAGGATTCATGCTTGTAGAAATAGGCAATGCGGGAAATCGCCTTCACGATATCGGTCGACTTGTCCATGACGATGACGGCTGCCGTGCCTAGGCCCGACTTCAGATCGCGCAGACTATCGAAATCCATGGGGCAGTCCATGATCTGATGGGCAGGCACGAGGGGCACGGAGGAACCGCCCGGA